>DUSJ01000235.1 GCA_012842645.1 Clostridiaceae bacterium
AGGAAAATATTCGACGTAAACAGCGGCAGCCTGAACGAGTTCAGGACGGATCTCGGAAGGACGCTCGGGGAGGAACTTCTTGTCCCGACAAGAATATATGTCAAAACCATATTGTCATTGCTTAAGAAATACGCCATCAAGGGAATTGCGAACATTACCGGCGGAGGATTCATCGAGAACATACCGAGGATGCTTCCCGACGGGGTGAAAGCCGTTATTCACAAAGGTACATGGCCGGTTCTCCCGGTATTTGAACTGATACAGAAGGTCGGAAATATCGAGGAGCGCGATATGTTCAATACCTTCAACATGGGGCTGGGAATGGTCCTGGCCGTTTCAGCCGAAATAGCCCCGTTTGTGGTGGCCGAAGCCAACAATCTTGGCGAAAAGGCCTATATTGTCGGTGAAGTCGCGAAAGGGCACAAGGATGAGGAGAAAATAGAAATATGCTGAACATCGGTGTCATGGTCTCCGGCGGGGGAACGAACCTTCAGGCTATACTGGATAATATCGCTGACGGACGGCTACCGGGATGCAGGGTCGTCACGGTCGTCTCAAGCAGGCCGTGTGCGTTTGCCCTTGAACGGGCCAGGGCATATAATATTCCTGCAGCAGTGATACCAAGGAAAAGCTTTGATTCTCAGGAGGCCTATGATGACGCACTGATAGCCCATATGAAGAGCCATAATGTCGGTCTAGTCGTTCTTGCCGGCTTTCTTAGCCTTCTTGGGGAAAAATTCTGCAGGGAGTTCAAAAACTCGGTCATAAATGTTCATCCTTCTCTCATTCCGGCCTTCTGCGGCAAGGGATATTATGGGATAATACCCCATCAGAAAGCGCTGGAATATGGAGTAAAGATCACCGGGGCCACCGTTCACTTCGTAGAGCCCGATTATGATTCCGGACCGATAATAATCCAGAAGGCTGTGGAGGTAATGCCGGGGGACACCCCGGAAACCCTGCAGAGAAGGGTAATGGAACAGGCCGAGTGGATCATACTTCCCGAGGCCATAAGGCTGTTCAGCGAGGGCAGGCTTAAGGTCAGCGGAAGGCAGGTAGAAATAATCCAGAGGTGAAATATGAAGGTCTTGGTTGTGGGCGGCGGAGGCAGAGAGCACGCCATCCTGTGGAAGCTGAAGCAAAGCCCGAGAGTTTCAAAACTTTACTGCGCGCCCGGGAACGGCGGTATTTCCGATATTGCCGAATGCGTATCCCTAAGTGCGTTGGATATTGAAGGAATAGTCGGCTTTTCTCTTAAAGAGAAAATTGATATGGTGGTCGTCGCGCCTGACGACCCGCTGGCGGCCGGCATGGTGGACGCCCTTGAAGAAGCAGGCGTCCGTGCTTTCGGTCCACGAAAAAATGCAGCCGAACTGGAATCCAGCAAGGTTTTCGCCAAGAAACTGATGAAAAAGTACAATATACCGACGGCTTCATACGAAGTCTTTGAAGACAGCGGAACGGCCCTGGATTATGTAAGGACGGCAAAGCTGCCGCTGGTGGTAAAAGCTGACGGCCTGGCGCTGGGCAAGGGCGTGCTTATCTGCAATACCGAAAATGAAGCGGCGGACGCTGTTATATCGATCATGGAAGACAGAAGATTCGGGGATGCGGGTAAAAGGATAGTCGTCGAGGAATTCCTTGAAGGTCCTGAAGTTTCAGTCCTTGCTTTTACCGACGGAAAGACCATAATACCGATGGAAAGTTCCCAGGATCACAAAAGGGCATGCGACAACGATGAGGGTCCCAACACGGGAGGCATGGGAACGTTTTCGCCCAGCCGGCACTACACCGGGGAGATACATGATATCTGCATGGAAAAAATATTCGTTCCCACGATTAACGCTATGAACAATGAAGGAAGGCCTTTTAAGGGGGTCATATTCTTCGGGCTCATACTGACTGAAGACGGGCCTAAAGTTCTGGAGTACAATGCGCGGTTCGGTGATCCTGAGACCCAGGTTGTCCTGCCGCGTCTTGAAAATGACCTGCTGGAAGTTTTTGAAGCTGTAATCGATGAAAAACTGGACACAATAAAACTGTCGTGGAAAAACGAAACTGCTGTCTGTGTCGTAATGGCTTCGGGCGGTTATCCCGGGAACTACGAAAAAGGTTATGAAATCAGCGGTCTTGATTCGGTGGATGAGGACATAATAGTATTCCATGCAGGAACGAAAAAGGAAAACAATAAATATTTCACCAACGGAGGCAGGGTCCTTGGTGTGACTGCCCTGGCCGGCAACATGGAAAAAGCCCGGGAAAAGGCATACAGGGCGGTATCGCGCATCTGTTTCAGGGATGCCCATTACCGGAAGGATATTGGAATCAAGTAATCTTTTTATCTTTTCATGGCCGGATAAGATTCATTCACCTAACCAATAATATGATTGCAGCAAAATTTCAGCGTATTATTGGAGGTGAGAACCAGCATGAAAGCTAACAGATCGATAGGCTGCAACGTCACAGAATGCAGGTTCCATGCTAAGACCGAGCCGATGTGCAGTCTTGAGAGCATCAAGGTTTCAAAAAACGTAAATACTACCGCCCAGAAAGAAAGCGATACCGAGTGCGCGAGCTTTGAAAAAGAATAGTGCTGCAGGCCGGTTTTACCACCGGCCTTTTTTGCTGTATGGCATGCAGTATAAATAAATGATTTGTAATTTACATTTATATTAAATATAATAAAATTACAAGACACCTAAGAAGAGGTTATCAGTATGAAGATAAATAATCTTATCGCTATAGCCTTGATATCCTTTACGGTGTTTGCTGTAACCGGCTGCACGAATGCTGACCATGATCTGCCCGCTGAAGAACATCCGCCCGAGGAAAAAATAACGCTGAAATTTATCAACAGCTGGGGAGGAAGTGACCCGAAAGCGGAGACGCTGCAGCAGTTATTCGATAATTTCATGAAAGAAAATGAAAATATAGAGATTATAAATGAGTCCCTGTTCGGAGACGATTTCCTGATTAAACTCAAAACCGATTTTGCCTGGGGCAATGATCCCGATGTTTTCGGTCTCTGGCCGGGATCCGACATAAAGGTCCTGGTGGCGTCGGGAAAGGTCGCGGATCTTACCGAAGTGCTTGAAGCTGACCCTCAATGGAAGAACAGCTTTGACTATAAAATGTGGTACCATACCACTTTTGACGGCAGGATCTACGGGCTTCCCGTGGAAATGATTTTCGAAGGTCTTTTTGTAAATACCGAACTTTTTTCAAAATTTAACGTCAAGGTTCCCGACAATTACACCGAGCTGAAACAGGCTGTCATAACATTCAGGGAAAACAATGTCATCCCGATAGCCTTCAACTGCAAGGCCGAAGGTACATATCTCTACCAGAATATCGCCATGATGATCGGGGGCAAGGAAGCAATAGAAAACCCCATAAAAAACGGGAAGATCGATCCGTGCTACATAGAGGCAATGGAAATAATGCGGGAACTGTATGAACTCGGTGCCTTTCCGGAAAATCTCTTCACCATGACAAGCGTTGAAAGGAATGAGCTTTTCATCAACAAGAAAGCTGCCATGATAGCACAGGGGTCATGGTTCGTTTCAGCGCTGGGCGACGAAGAATGCTTCGACTTTATCCATTTCCCCGCGATGACGACAGAAAGCAAAAACGAGTCCCGCATGATCTTCGGGCTTGGATGCGGAACATTCTACATGAGCCAGAAAGCGTGGAACGACCCGGAGAAAAGGGAAGCTTCGCTGAAGCTTATGAAGTATCTCACATCCCGCCAGGCCGCAACGCTTCTTGCAGAGCAAACCGGCATGCTGAGCAATGTATTCATATACGATTACAAGATAAATTACAATAAACTTGCAAGAAAAGGGATAAACCTCACATATTCTTCAAGCGAGCTTATTGGTCCTCCTGACAGCTACCTGCCTCGTAACGTATGGGAAAATGTTATCGTCAAGGATTTCCCGTATGTGCTCGAGGGGAAGATGACTCCCGAGGAGATTTGGGAGAAAGCGCTCAATGAGGAGAATTACTAAGGGTGGTTTATGAGCAAGACGGTTGACCGGTCTGTCCCGGCTGTAAAAAAAAGAATAAACCTGAACCCCATAAGAATCTACCAGAATCTGCCCATTCGATACAAGCTGATGCTTGTCCTGAACCTGCTCATGATTAGTTCGCTGGCAGTCCTGACTTTCCTGAACTATAAAAATTCTGAGTCAAGCCTGACCAAGAAATCCACCCAGTATACCCAGGACCTGCTGAAAATGATGGAGTACAGGCTCAAAGACTACGTGGTGAATCTTGACCTCATAACCCTCGGACTGCTTCCCGATAACGATGTCCTGCTCGATGTGAGCGAACTTTCGGATTCCCTTAAGATATACGAGGATGCATACCTGATTGAGAACCACATGAAGAAGGAGATATTCCCGAGGGACGAGATACAGTCGGCTGCGTTCATCACCACCAACGGCAGCTACTTTGCCGTAGACAAAAGCAACAAGACCATCAGCATCAAGCAGCTTATGCCGTATAACGGGGAAATCTATAAGAAAGTGTTGGCGAAAGCGAGAGAAAGCAAGGGTTCGCCGGTATTCTACCTGGATACAATGAATGGCAGGGCAGAAAACCTGTTCCTGGCAAGAATGGTGTACAACATCCACGATTACAGGGAAATCGGACTCATCACTATGCTTCTTGGGAAGGACTACCTTAAGACTGCTCTGGAGGACATGGTGAACGAGGATACGGAAAACATAATAATCTTTTCCCCGGACAATGATATCATAGTGGATAAAAACGAGGTAACAGACGCGGAACTGACTGAGAAGCTGGCCCGGATAGATGATAACAGCGGCTGGTTCATTGACGAAGGAAGACATTGCATCGTATCCTACCTTATTATGAATGACAAGCCCAACTGGAAGATAATTTCCACAGTGTCCCTCGACAGCCTGTACAAGGACATAGACAGCCTGAGAAAGAAAATGGTGCTTTCCTCGCTCGCGATCGTGGTTTTACTGTCAACGCTCAGCTCGCTGATGACGACCGACTTTACAAGGCCGTTCAAAAAACTTATCAGGGGAATGGAAAAGGTACAGAACGGTGATCACAATGTCCAGATAGTCCTGAACAGAAAAGATGAAATAGGATACCTTGGAGAAGCGTTCAACCGGATGGTCAAAGAGATGAAAAACCTGACAAACTGGGTGTACCAGGAGCAGCTTACAAGGAAGGACGCTGAAATCAAGGCATTGCAGTCACAGATAAACCCTCACTTCCTGTTCAATACACTGGATTCTATCAACTGGATGGCGCATCTCAACAACGTTCCTGAGATCAGCGAAATGGTGACGTCCCTGTCTGCCATAATGGAGGCTTCCATAGGAAGGGATGACAAACTGATATCTTTCAGCGAAGAACTGAATTACATAGACAACTACGCAAAAATACTGAACAAACGTTACGCCAACAGGATCCAGCTGATCAAGGAGATCGAGCCGGAGGTGCTTGATATCAAGATACCCCGCCTTCTCATCCAGCCTTTGATAGAAAACGCCATATATCATGGTTTGGAGAAAGACAAAGAAGTGGGTATTATTATAATAACAGCAAAAATCATTGATGATAAAGTAATGATCTCAGTTATGGACAACGGGGAAGGGATAGGCGAAAAAGAGCTGAAGTTGATAAACGAGAGTCTTTCGCTTGATAACGAGACATATTACAAATCGCTTAACACTGGTAAAAGAAAGGGCATCGGGCTTGATAACGTAAATCGCCGGATAAAGCTTTTCTACGGCGATGAGTATGGCCTGACCATAGAAAGCAAAAAGAATATGTATACGAAAGTATATTTCAGCATACCTCTCACGCCTGTCACCAACCCGTCGGAAGGGGGAGACCAAGCTGTTTAAAGTTGTTATTATCGATGACGAACCCATAATCAGGAAAGGTCTGAGCAAAATAATCAACTGGAGCCAGTTTTCCTGCGAGATCAGCGGAGAGGCCTCTGACGGAGCCTCAGGACTGGAACTCATAAAGCAGGTGAAGCCTGACATACTGCTCACCGATATAAGGATGCCGAAAGTCGACGGGCTTACCATGATACGACAGGCAAAAGAGATAGTTCCTGATTGCATAATAATCATACTGACGGGATACAGGGATTTCAATTATGCCCAGGAAGCCATAAGGCTCGGAGCATTCGATTTCATACTGAAGCCTACCAAGATAGAAGAGCTGACCGAAGTGATAGTCCGCGCCGTGAAAGAAATAGAGTAAAGAAAAGTAATGTTTGCGGAAATCGACAGGTACAGGGAACAGTTCGAAAAAAACATTCCAATTCTCAGGGAAAGGCTCCTGTACAACCTGATCCATGGATTGTACACGAATGATACCGATATCAGCGCTGAAATGCAGAAGCTTGACCTGTCCGTAGAAAAATTCGTCATGGGGCTCATAGACATCGAAAACGAACAGGATAAGGACGGCTATTCCATGCAGCTTTACCAGTTCGCCCTGATAAGCTCGCTTGAAGAGATCACATCCGAAGATTTTTCATTTCTCACACTTCCGCTGAACAACAGGAGTCTGCTTTTTATCGCGAGACCGATGGGGGATGAAGAGCTGGACCTTGACGAGCTGCAGGACAAGCTGAACT
>DUSJ01000236.1 GCA_012842645.1 Clostridiaceae bacterium
ATAGCGGAAAAGTAACTCTGCTGACACGGACACTTAGATCGATACGAGATAATGGATTTGCTATATGATCCTTGCCCAAAGAGAGGGGCAGACAGTAACGCAAAACCTAAAACAAGTTGACACGACCCTCCGGCCCTGAAAGCTTGACTGGGCTATCAATAATATCATAATATTATTAAATAAGATATCAGGGATTGGAGTTTTGGTTATGCAGAAAAAAGGAACCATATTGAGCGGTATGAGACCAACGGGAGCCCTGCATCTGGGCAATTACCTCGGGGCCCTTGAAAACTGGATCAGGCTCCAGGATGATTACAACTGCTTTTTCTTTATCGCAGACTATCATGCCCTGACCACCGGTTACGAAGATACCGGGGAGCTGAAGAATAATATTACCGATCTGTTGGCCGGATGGCTTGCCGCAGGTCTTGATCCGAATAAGAGTACCTTTTTCATACAGAGCGACATAAAGGAGCATGCGGAGCTTCACCTGCTGTTTTCCATGATTGTTCCCCTTTCATGGCTGTACAGGTGTCCCACGTATAAGGACCAGCTTTCGCAGATGAAGGATAAAAACATTACCACTTATGGCTTCCTGGGCTATCCGTGCCTGCAGGCTGCCGACATCCTGATGTACAAGGCCGACTTTGTTCCCGTCGGAGAGGATCAGCTTCCCCACGTGGAGTTAACCCGCGAGATAGCAAGGCGGTTTAATTTCCTTTACGGATGCGAACTGTTCCCGGAACCCCAGTCGCTCCTGACGAAGGCAAAGGTGCTTCCAGGCACCGACGGGCGCAAGATGAGCAAGAGTTACAATAATACCATAGCTTTTTCCGACAATCCTGAGACTGTGAACAAAAAGATCATGAGCATGATAACCGATCCTGCCAGGATCCACAAAACCGACCCCGGGCATCCGGAAGTATGTACGGTCTATGCTTACCATAAGATCTTTTCCGAGAACGAAGTCCCTGAGATCGAGCATCAGTGCAGGAACGGCGAAATAGGCTGTGTCGCCTGCAAGAAAAAGCTGGCTGCGAATGTGGCGAAGGTCATGACGCCGATATACGAGAGAAGGCAGGAGTGGGTCAACAGACTCGATGACATAAGGGATATCATAAACGAGGGCAATAAAAAAGCCCGGTCGGTTGCACAAAAAACCATGGCTGAAGTCAGGGAAGCCATGAAAGTTGGCTGGTAACTAACTTACGAGGCTGGATGGGGGATATAGTGAAAAGCGCGCTGACTGATGCCTGCACAATAAAACTTGAGAATTTCGAAGGCCCTTTCGACCTGCTTTTCTATCTGATAGAAAAAAACCAGATAGATATTTATGACATACCCATAAATATCATAACAGAGCAATATCTTGATTATCTCAATGCCATGCAGGAACTTGACCTGGAGATAGCCTCGGAATTTCTTGTCATGGCTGCCACGCTTCTTCATATAAAGTCCCGCATGCTGCTGCCCGAAAAGGAGCCGACGGAGGAGGAAGCGGCCGACCCGAGGGAAGAACTGATAATCAGGCTGCTTGAGTATAAAAAATACAAGGAATATGCAAAGGTGCTGGGCGAGAGGGAGGTCAAATGGAGCAAGGCTCACTATAAGCTTCCTGAAGCGATTCCTGCCGTCTCCCCCGAAAACGAGATAGAAGTTTCTCCCGCGATCCTGAGATCGTATATGCTTGAACTTCTGAAGAAATACCGTGAAAAGAGAGCCGACGTAACCGGCAGGATGCAGAAAATCCTGAACAGGGAGAAAGTTTCCCTTAAGGCCAAGGTCAGGGAGATCCTCGAGCTTCTCGGCCAGGGGATCAGGATCTGCTTTTCAAAGGTCTTCAGTATAAGGAAAAAGAGTCGTCTCGAAGTTGCGACAGGTTTTCTGGCCATGCTCGAGATAACCAAGGCAGGGTATGCCGCCATAGAACAGCCTGTTCCTTTTGGCGAGATCTACATCACCCCCGGCAGGAAGAATGACGATACCGATCCGATGCCCATAATAGAGGATGATATGTAAATGAGTTCGATAACCGATACCGAAATCATAATAGAAGCCGTGCTTTTTGCTTCGGGAGATCCTGTGCCGCTTGACAAGCTGGCAGAAATAATAGGTCATGACAGGAAAACGACAAAAATGATCATGTCCAACCTGGTATATAAATACCAGAACTCGCCGCGCGGCATCATGATCAGGCAGATAGATGACGGAT
>DUSJ01000237.1 GCA_012842645.1 Clostridiaceae bacterium
AATCCTCCGCAATCCGGGTCACCCTCCAGCGCTTTGGTCAGGAACGTATGATAAATCTTTGCCTTGCTTGCCTCGAAGCCCAGGGCCCTGACCGCCTCGCTGAACAGGCTGAACCAGGCATCATAATCCGAAGTGCAGTTGTTGGAATGCACCATAGCCACAAGTTTTCCTGTAGGTGTCGTTACCAGGTCTATCTCGGGATATGCTTTGGATAGTTCCTTTTCGAGGACGATCATGGCGAAGACAGATGTGCCTGCCGATACATTGCCGGTACGTTCTGCAATGCAGTTAGTAGCAACCATGCCGGTACCCGCGTCGCCTTCAGGCGGGCAAAAAGGTATTCCAGGCTGCAGGTGGCCGGTAATATCAAGACGTCTTGCGCCTTCTTCCGTAAGCTCGCCTGCGCATTCGCCAGCCTCAAGAACGTCGGGCAGTATGTCTTCCAGTTTCCATGAGATATTCTCCCCGCGGAGTATTTCATTGAACTGTTCCAGCATTTTTTTGTTATACCACTTCGTGTTTATATCAATGGGGAACACACCTGATGCGTCGTCAATGCCCAGCACTTTCCTTCCCGTCAGCATCCAGTGTACATAACCCGCCAAAGTCGTCATGAAGCTGATTTCCGGCACATGCTCCTCCTTGTTGAGTATGGCCTGGTAAAGATGCGCTATGCTCCACCTTTGGGGTATGGGATAGTTAAACAGTTTGGTCAGCGCTTCAGAGGCCTGGCCCGTTATGTTGTTGCGCCATGTCCTAAACGGAGTCAGAAGCCTGCCGTCCTTGTCAAAAACCATATATCCGTGCATCATGGCGCTTATGCCGATGCTCTTTGTGGTTCGGATAAATGTTCCGTACCGTTTTTCAGCATCTTCGGCCATTTTCTTGTAACTGTCCTGAACGCCATTCCAGATATCCTCAAGGCTGTAGGTCCAGATGCCGTTTACAGAGTCATTCTCCCAGTCATGGCTTCCGGATGCCAGGATCTCATGCCCGGGACCGATCAGGACCGTTTTGATCCTGGTAGAACCCAATTCGATGCCGACAGCAGTATTTCCGGCATCGATCAGATCCCTGATGTTTTTTGAATCCATGCTCATACTCCCCTCTCCTTCGCAATGTTATCTTTTCATGCATGATCCCTTTACCACGAGCTTAGGGATCAGGATTTCATGTACAGGTTTTTTGAGATAATCATCATCCTTAAGCATCTGAAGCAGTATTTGGGCAGCAAGTGCCCCTAACTTCTCCTTGGGATGGGCGACAGTAGTCAGTTCAACAGGGCTGTTTTCAGACAAAAACGAATCATCGAACCCGGTGACCGATATATCATGCGGAACCCTGATCCCAAGGTCGTAAAGCTGCTTTAGTATTCGAACGGCTACCTGGTCGTTATAACAGGCTATGGCATCTATTTCACGTCCTGTTTCGATCATGTGCCTTACAGCCTGGGATGGTTTCGTTTCCCTGTCTTCGGTATGGAACCATATGACATTGTCCGGGTCGTAAGCCAGTCCGGCATCGTTCAGCGCCTTGGCATAGCCTTTATGCCTGTTGATGCCCTGGATGTCGTCCGCTTTGAATATCCCGACTATCTTCCTGTGACCAAGGCCGGCCAGGTATCCCACGGCGTCATACATGCCTTTTGCGTCGTCAAGCAGTATATAAGACTTGTTCTCCAGCTGCTGGTAATATCCGTGTATGAAAATGTATGGTATGCGATGGCTGTCAAGGGCCTGATAATACCTGATGTTGTTGGAATACAGCACGCTTTTTGTAGGTTCAACGATAAGACCTTCAATGTTTTTCGTAAGGATGTCCTTCAGGCAGACAGCTTCCATTCCTGTATCGTTGCCGGTGTTTTTGAGTATGATGCTGTAACCGTTTTCTGAAAGGACCCTGTCTATGCCCTGGATGATTCTTGGAAAAATATACTCTGAAATGTAGGTGGTGATTACTCCGATGTTTCCGGACCTGGCTCTTCCAGGTCTCCTGTCAACGCAATACGTTCCCTGTCCATGTCTTGCGGCAAGATAGCCTTCGCTGACAAGCACGGAAATTGCCTTTCTGACGGTATGCCGGCTCATCGAGAACTTTTCGGCCAGTTCATTCTCAGAAGGTATCTTCTCACCGGGCCTGATACTTCCCATCAGTATTTCTTCCCTGAGGAAATCTGCGAGTGCATTGTACTTCGTTTGATTCTGGCTGTCCAATGTATTTCCTCCATACTTGTATGCACAACTTAAATATATTATACAATTACCCTTGATAATAAGCAATATCAATAAAAAAAGACCGGACAACATGAGGGAATCACCCTGTCATGTTTCCGGTCCTTATAATATCATTTCTATTCTTTGTTATACGAAATCCGGGTCGTTTTCCAGTTTCCTGATGATTTCTTTAATGCTGTCCAGCCTGTCGTTGGAAAACCGTATGCCGCGTATGCCTTCCTTCACGGCGCCGGCCACGTTTATTTCCATGTCGTCAAAAAAAACTATTTTATCCGGTTCGTTTCCTATATGCGCGCAAGCCTTCGCGTATATCTCCGGCTCGGGCTTATGGCAGCCCATTTCATAGGATAGAAACTGCTTGTCAAACAATGCAAAAACGTCGGGTATCCTTCTTTCAGCCGCTGTTTTGTGGAAATCTGCAAGATTGCTGAGGAGATAGACTTTGCGTCCCTTTCTCTTTATCATGCGGAGCAGTTCAATCCCCGGAGCATTGGGTGTGAAGTGCTCTGCATAGATATCTGTCAGGGCATCGAAAGACAATCCCGGCATTGCCTTCGTCACGTACTTTTCATAGTATTCCTTTGTGCTCATCCTCCCGGTTTCAATGGGATAAAGATATTCAAAGGAAAGCAGTTTCCTTATCATTTCATAATCGCCTTTTGAGGCTTCATAAAGCCTGTCGGCCAGTTCTTTCCCGTTATAGTTGACTAATACTCCTCCAAGGTCAAACACGTAGCTGTACAATGTATCTTCCTCCTGTCGAAATTGATTATCAAATTTTTGTCCATTTTAAGTCCGCCCTGTTTTGCAGATACGCGATTATTTTAAACTCTTTCTCGGAAAAATGCCATATAAAATTGCGCCTTGTCATATCCATGACGGATTAAAAATGGAAAGAGGTTCAGCAATCCGAACCTCTTTCCCATATTTATGAAATAACCTTTTTATCTGATCCTGCGCAGTTATCTCATGGCTCACGTGTAAGCATTTCGTTTATCTGCGCGAACTCCGACGCATTGATCTCAACATTTTCGCCAGTAACATTGGTTACAGTGTTATTACGGCCTCTTGCGATGAGATCCGAAACGATATACGAGGCACTGCCGTCGTCGCCTCTTCCCGTATTGATGGTAAGATCGACAAACCTGATGTCCTTAAGCTGTGTCCTGTTAGCCTCAACGGCCAGGGCCCCGATAGTTACAGAAATACCCGGGTTGGTATTCACATTAATGCTCATGTTTTCTAACGTCAGGTTCTCAATGTATGCGCCGTCCATAGACAGGAACAATCCTGCGGACTTCCTGGAATCAGTATCAATCTTCCTGCTGCTGACGTTTATAGTAATGTTCTTAAGGCTATACCCGTTGCCATATATCTTCCCCTTGAAGTTTTCGGTCATTTCAAGGGTTATGCCCTTGAAGTCGATATCCCTGGTCAGAATATATCCGTCAACAGGATTCCCGTACCTATCCGTTCCCAGGAAACCATATTTGCCGTTGTTCTTCAAATCTTCCGCGCTGGCTATACGTGCATAATTGCCCTTTATATATTTCAGGTAAACGTGCGTGTTTTCGGTATTCTTGATATACTCATTTATAGCTTCTTCATATATCTGATCCTTGCGCGCCCTGATCTTTGCCCTGTCCTCTTCGCGGTCTGTCGTTATCTCATACCCAAGCTTGTTTATGAACAAATCGGGATTGGAGAACTCGGGTTCTTCTTCACCGCCCTCGGGCTCCACATACTCGATCTTCCTGAAAAACTGCGGGAATTCTTCGTACAGTTGGGCATATACCTCTTCGTTGGATGGTATCAGGGACCTGTGCTTATACTGGGCAAACTCGTACGGTATAGTGCAGGCGCTGTCAGCAAAGTATCCTAAGAACGTGTGTCCTGCCTTGGAAATAAGCGTCAGGGCAGCTCCCGACAATTCCTGGACAGGAGAAGACTCGGTTATGTTCTTCGAAAACATGATATCTCCAGTATCTGCATCAATGTATTCGACCTTTCCCTGGGGGATCCATCTGGCGTACAGTGTCATATCGCCCTGAACCCTGTCTTCGTCAAAATCCCACCTGTCTTCTGCCTTAAACGAATACCCGACAACATTGCCGCTGCTGTCAAGGATATCTTCCTTGGCAGTGTACCAGCCGGCCAGGATGTACCCGTCCTTAACCGGTTCGACCATCATGTTCGCTGTCCCTGATGGTTTGAACAGGTATGAATTCTTCATATAGTAAGTCTCACGGACTTCGCGTGTATTGATTACTCCGCCCAGCGCGTCATATATAACTACACAGTCATAGCCCCAGTTGCCTGGGTTGATGGCGTTGTCCCTGATGGAGCATGCGCTCAGCAACAGAGCCACCGTGGCTATAACTATGAGTTTCAATCTATGACGAAGGCTTTTTGATTTTATCATTTCTGACTTTTCCCTCCTGAAGGCAATAACTTAATACTTAAACCAAACCTTGATGCAGAAAAGTATAAAAAGTGCGAATCCGCCAAACACAATCGCTATGAACAGGAGATGCGACAGTATCACACCCAGTATTACTTCCCTGCGTTCTTTCCTTGTAAGCTTTACTTGCTCTTTTTCCTCCCCGGTCTTGCCAAACTCATCGAATGCGGTCCGTTTTTGCCTCAGCAACGATCTGAATGGCGACTGCGGAACTCCGTCGATGTTCATGTTGGCTATTACCCTTCCGTCATCTATGAAATCATCGGTTTTCTTTTTCTTCCTTGTTTCCGGCTTTCCCATGATCAATCCTGACTGTATAAATGGCATGCAACCATATGCCCTTCTTCGTATTCCTTAAGTTTCGGAACCTCCCGGGAGCATATATCCATACAATGCTGGCACCTTGTCCTGAATTTGCATCCCGACGGAGGATTGACCGGGCTTGGGATGTCTCCCGACAGGATAATCCTGTTCATTTTAACATCGGGATCGGATATCGGCACGGCTGACAGCAGCGCTTTAGTATAAGGATGCATGGGGTTATCGAATATACGTTTTTTATCTCCAATCTCCACCATGCTTCCGAGATACATGACCCCGATAGTGTCAGATATATATTCCACAACAGACAGGTCGTGGGATATAAACAGGTATGTATAGCCATACCTTTCCTGCAGGTCCTTCATCAGGTTGATGATCTGGGCCTGGATGGACACATCAAGAGCGCTCAGCGGTTCGTCACATATGATAAACTTTGGCTTAAGCGCTACTGCCCTGGCAATGCTTATACGCTGTCTCTGTCCTCCCGAAAATTCATGGGGATAACGGTAGAAGTACTGGGGCTGCAGGCCGCAGTCACGCATAACCTTGAGGATATGCGACCTGTATTCGGATTTGGGCACTATTTTATGCTCTTTTACAGCTTCGCCTATTATCTCTCCTACAGGCATACGCGGCGACAGGCTTGAATACGGGTCCTGGAATATCATCTGCATCTGCGGACGCATCTTTCTCAGTTTACTGGGAGGAATCTTTGCCAGGTCCTGCCCGTCGAATATGACCTGACCTCCCGTTATATCATGAAGCCTGAGAATAGAGCGCCCGACCGTCGTCTTGCCGCAGCCCGACTCGCCGACAAGTCCCATTGTGGTGCCGCGCTTTATTTTAAATGATACATCATCCACTGCCTTGACATAAGCCCTGCTCTTGCCTAATGAAAACCTGGACAGAGGGTAATACTTTTTTAAGTTTCTGACTTCCAGAATATAATCATTTTCTTTCTTTATATTTTCCATGGATGCCAATATCTACTCCTTTGCTAAATCGTTCTTGGGAAAGCTGCTTTCGCCGCACAGGTAACAGGCCGCAAAGTGGGTAGGCGAATACTGTATCATCTTCGGATACTCACCGTGACAAATATCCATAGCCATATCGCACCTGTTCAGGAAATAGCAGTGGTCAGGCATATTGATCGGGTTCGGGACCTGGCCCTTTATACTGTAAAGCCTGTTGTCCTTCAGCTTGCCGCTTGGTTTCGATCTCATGAGCCCGATCGTATATGGATGTTTTGGATCATGGAATATCTCCCTGACCGTACCCTTCTCGATTATTCTTCCTGCATACATGACCACCACCAGGTCAGCCATTTCAGCAATAACACCCAGGTCATGGGTAATAAGCATTATACTCCCGTTTATCCTTTCCTTGACCTCTCTTAAGAGTTCAAGTATCTGCGCCTGTATGGTCACATCGAGGGCTGTCGTTGGCTCGTCCGCTATGATCAGCCTCGGGTTGCACAACAGGGCCATTGCTATCATGACACGCTGGCGCATTCCGCCTGACAGTTCATGGGGATATTTCGTGTATATCTTGTCCGGCATGGGTATGCCGACCGATTTCAGCATCGCGATGCTTCTTTCCTTCGCAATTTCGGGAGTAGCCCCCTCCTCATGGAGCAGAATCACTTCATCCATCTGCTCGCCGATCCTGAAAACAGGGTTAAGGCTCGTCATAGGTTCCTGAAATATCATGGAAATCTCTTTGCCGCGAAGCTTCAGCATCCTGTCCTTGGGAACCTTCGGAATATCATAGCACTTACCGTCTCCGGCCTGGTACCTGATGCTGCCCTCCACGATCTGCCCGGTAGGAGCCTGAACAAGCTGCATCAGGGAAAGGCTCGTAACTGATTTGCCGCATCCGGACTCGCCGACCATGCCAACAGTTTTCCCTATTGGCACATCAAAAGTCACACCGTTTACCGATTTTACGGTTCCAACGTCAGTAAAGAAGTAAGTATGAAGATTGTCAAACTCGACTACATTGTTCGGATCCCTCATCTGTGTAAGGTATTCTTCTTCCGGCACGTTTTTCCGGGCCTTCTGCCTCTCATAATACTTGATTATTCTATTATTTTCCTTGCTAATACGTCTCTCTTCCCGCAGGGTCAGATACATCGTATTATCTACGCCTTCTATTTTCTTACGCTCGAAAAAATTCTTCAAACCCATGATGTCACCTACCTTTTCATCCTCGGGTCAAACGCGTCCCTGAGACCGTCACCGATAAAACTGAAACCTAATACTGTAACAACGATAAGGATACCTGCCGGAACCCACATATTCGGATAGTTGGCCAGGATGTCCTGTCCTTTTGCCGGATCGGCCAGTGCGATCATTGAACCCCATGCCGCCCTCGGGAAGGGAACCCCTATTCCAAGGAATGACAGGGTGGATTCGTAAAGAATTACGCCGCCAAGACCCAGGGTCGCTGTTACGATCAATTGAGGCATGGTATTGGGTATAAGATGCCTGAATATTTTATGGAGAGAGCTGATACCGGTGGTGGTAGCCGCCATCATATATTCCTGTTCTCTCAGCATGAGGATCTGTCCTCTTACGATTCGTGCAACGCCTGTCCATCCCAGCAGGGTAATAAAAGCCATCAGGTAGTAAATCCTGTGTTCCGGAGGAATCGCTTCAATGGAACTTATCGTTGCGGACAGAACAAGCAATATGGGCAGCGTCGGCAGAGACGAGAAAATGTCCACAAGCCTCATGATCAGCAGGTCCACCCAATCACCGAAATAACCGGCCAATCCGCCCATTATAATTCCAATAAATGTTTCCAGGAATATTACTATAAATGATATCACGAGCGATATACGTCCACCGTACATCAATCGCGTGAATATATCAAAACCAGACGTATCCGTCCCGAGCCAGTGGTCCTTTGAGGGCGGAGCCTTGAAAGTTATTACCGTCTGAGATTTGTCATAATAAGTGTATTTCATGCCGTCAGGTCCTGTAAAATCGGCAGTGGTAAACATATCGGAAACTCTTTCAATCTTGAATACCTGATTCTCTTTGTATCCCCAGGTAGCATCAACGATCAATGGCCCGACAAAGGAGAAAAGGAAAACGAAGATAATCATAATCAGTCCGGCAACGGAGAGCCTGCTCTTGAAGAACCGCTTTGCCACCATTCGCCCGGGAGAAATAACCCTGAAATTATGTTCCAGTTCCAATTCAATGTTATTATTGCCATTATTACCATTAACGTTTGATTCCGTAATTTTTTCTTTTTCTGTCGTCATCATCATCAATCCACTTCTAAGATAATTTGACACGTGGGTCAACCACCATGTACATTAAGTCGGAAATCAGCATGCCTAAAACTGTCAGAACGGCAAGGAACATGTTATACCCCATGATAAACGGGATGTCGCCCTGAAGAGTCGCTCTTAGCGCCATATATCCTATGCCTGGAATCGCAAAGACCGTTTCGGTTATCATTGCTCCTCCGAAAAGGCCCGGGATCATTCCTGACAGGGTCGTTACAAGGGGTATCATTGTATTCCTGAAGGCATGCTTGTAGGTAACAGTCTTCTCAGACAGACCTTTTGCGCGTGCTGTCCTGATATAATCGGAGTTTAATACCTCAAGCATATTGGTTCGTGTAAACTTCATTATATAGCCGGCATTCAGCAGAGTCAGTACCGTGATTGGCAAGACCAGGTGCCATGCCTTGTCCAGGAAAATCTGGATATATGCATTCTTATCAAATATTTTCGTAGCCGTTGTCAATCCCTGGAGCGGAAAGATCCTAAGCTTGATCGCAAACACATTCAAAAGCAATGCCGAAAGGAAGAATGACGGCAATGCGGTGCCCATCATGGCAAATACCGAAACTGTATAGTCATATGCGCTGTATTGGTTGACCGAAGCCTTGATTCCCATTGGGATACCTATGGCTATCTCGAGGATATATGAAATAAACGCTATCATAAAGGACAGCCAGATATACTCCGAAAGCACCTTGGTGACAGGTTTCTGGTATAGGAATGAAAACCCTAAATCTCCTGACAATGCACTTTTAAGCCAGGAAAAATAACTTTTCATGATGCCTCCAAAGCTTTTATCGGCAAGGCCATAAAGCTCTTTCAGACGCATTACGTCATCCATGGTCATGGCACCGCTTTGGAGAGCGGCAGCTGTCTGGGTGTCAATAAAGTCTGCCGGCATAAGCATTGAAAGCATATAAATCAATATTGATGCACCTATCAATATTATGAATGCAAGTCCTAATCTTTTTAAAATGTATTTTAACATATCAAGCCCCTGTTCCTGTATTTATACAATATTGGTACAAGGCTTGGGCGGTCCCAAGCCTTGTACCCAAAAGTTGTCTGTAAATCAATACCTAGTTCAGCTCGACATTCCAGATGTAAACCAGCGGTGAATGGAACGGAGTTACATCATCGCCGGTCTGGAGTGACGATGTCTTAATAACTTCATGGTTATAAACGAACATGTTCTTTCTCTGGTATGTGGGAACCTCAACTGCAAGGCCTGTTGAAAGCTCAAGGGCTCTCTTGTAGATGGTCTTGCGCTCTTCCATATCGAGTGTCTGACGGCCAGCCATGATCAGCTCGTTCAGTTCCCTCAGCATAGCTTTCTCTTCGTCTGAACCGTTCTGGAAGAGATAGTACAGACCGCTTCTTGCTGCAGAAGTACCCTGGTTGACTGCAGGATCTGAGTACCAGATCTGGAACATATCAGGATCAACGCCGCCGCCGCCCCAAGCAGCTGCCCATACCTCGAGACCGGATTCATATGCAGTGCTCAGCTTAGACAGCAGGTTCGTATCTGTTTCAATATTAACCTTAACACCGATCTTAGCGAGTACTTCCTGAGTATCAAGGAATATCGAACCGGCAGGATGTTCTGATGCCTCAGATGGCAGCGTGAACTTGAATGTTACCTGCTGACCGGCCTTGGGATGTCCGTCAGGATAGGTCATTATGTTCTTCGCTGCGTCATATTTGTAGCCGGCTTCGAGGAACAGTTTCTTGGAGGTTTCGCCTGTTCCGTCGTAGGGATAAAGGGGCTCGGGATTATCGGGATATGCCCACAGGATCTTGGTCATTGTCCTGTAGTTGACTGTTGCAAGCTCCTGGTAGTAGTTGTCAACAGCAAGCTGAGGATTGATTGCATGAGCTATAGCCTGTCTTACCTTGAACTCAGGTATAGCCTGGCCCTGGATACCAATATAACCATAACCGTCATTGTCAACGAGTATATATTTAACCTTCGCATAGTCTCCGGTACCGGCTGTAATGTTGTTGATTATAGTCATTGAAGCCGACGGGTTGGAGTAATGTACTGTACCGGTCAGTACGGCATCAAGTTCTGAACCTGAAGTTACTTCCTGGTAACGTACGGTCTTTATTTTCGGCGAACCAAGGAGGAAGCTGTCGTTTGCTGTAAATGTAACAACGTTATCCTTGTATTCCTCGAATACATAGGGGCCTGCTCCCATGGGCTTGTTGTTCTTGGTCTTCAGGTGATCCATGAACTCTTTCTTGCCTATGTCAACGCCATATTCATTAAGTGTCCCGGTATATCCTTCAGTATAGTAATGGAAGGGAACTACGGGAACCTGGAATTTGAAGATAGCCGTCGGATCAACGCCGTCGAGTACGACCTTGATATATTCCCTTTCAACGCCGTCATCACAAACCATCTTACCGTATGTGATACCGCTTATGCTGTTAACGCCACCGGCAACGCGGCCTTCCTTTTCAATATATATATCCCTGATATAATCCTGAATGGTGAGATCACCGGCTTTTTCATAGTTGATACCGGTGTCGCTCAGGTCATATCCGTAAGCATCAAGGATATTCTTCCAGTAAATATTAGCGTCTACAGTATCTTTTGAAAGATCATAGGTATTGCCCATGGAATCGATAAACTTACCTGAATCGTCGAGTTCACCGAATCCCCACATTACCATACCGAATGCAGCCTGCATAGAAGGACTTGCAGCAACCTGGTCAGGGGTATATGGTGCAAAATACTTTTCTATGTAGCTCTTATAGTTATTATTTACATAATCGATGATTTCCTGTGCGAATTTGGCACCGGCTTCATCAAGATAACTCCAGAACTTCTCCTGTTTATCCATGGTAACGCCATTTGCAGGATTGATAACCATTTTACCATCGTCGCCATTCGTAATACCTGCTTCGATGATAGCATCGACCATCTTCAGGACATCAGCGCTGGTCTGGAGACGATATTCGCTCAATCCCTGGATCTTCATTGTATAGAAGGTAGACGAACCATCATACATGGGATCTGACAGTACGTACATAGAGAAAAGTACGTCTTTAACTGTAATAGGCTTGCCATCGCTGAAAGTCAGGCCGTTTTTCAGTATGAAGGTATAAGTTGATGTAGAGTTGTCAGATGCCACGTCAACCTTGTAGTCGAAAGCATAGCTGGCAACATCAACACCCGCTGTCATTTCACCCTTCTTGTTGGGGAACATAAGGTAGAGCTGGGTCAGGTCAACAATATCGCCATCATAAGCTGATGTGTAGAAGAACGGGCTGAACTTGCCGTCAAGAGTGTTTGTGGCGATAACGAGAGGCATCGTCGCATTGTTGCCTGTTCTTGGGGTAACTGTTGCGTCATATCTGTTTGCCGGAACATCAGGTTTTACTTCTGCAGGACCCGTTGTCTGGCTCGGACCTGGAGTCGCACTTGTGCCCGGAGAAGGAGATCCGTCTCCGCTGTTGCGATTTCCGCATGCCACCAGCGATAAAACAAATACTAACGCCAGCAGCGCTGCAAGCATCCTTTTGATTCTGAGCTTCATAATCAATCCTCCTATATTTTTTCTCTTTTTTATAATTACAATGCGCAGCGGTGTCTCAGCAACCGTACACATCGTACATTATAGTCTTTCTTGTAGAGCTTTTTTAATTATATATCATTTCAGGCAAATATCCAATACACAATCTTATGGTTTTTGCTGGAATTATCTACTGGTTTATACTAAGTTTTTACATGCAAAATGCAGGATAGTATTTAAAAACCTTCATTTCAGCTATTTGGTCCCCGAATATTGACCCTTTGAAAATTATAAAGTAAACTGTTTGTGAACATATGTTCTTTCAGGAGAATGGCTTTGACTGAATCAATTAAAAATAATAATTTCATGGAAAATAATAACAGCGATCTTCCCGTATTCAAGGTATCGGTAAGGAGCCTTGTCGCTTTTTCGGTAAAGGACGATTCACCCTGGAGCTTTACTTCGTACAGGTTTGCCTATGAAGGCACCCTCGCCCATTCAAAGCTCCAGGCTGTCAATCGTGATGCCGGGAATTACTCTTCCGAGGTATATCTTTCATGGTCATTCGAAACAGCAGACTGTATTTTGGATGTCAGCGGAAGGGCAGATGGCGTGTGGAATAATGATGACGGCAGGGTAATTGTCGAGGAAATCAAGACATCGGCGACACCGCTTTCCGAAATCGATGAAAATATCAGCGACGCCCACTGGGCCCAGGGAAAATGCTATGCTTACTTATTGGCCCTGTCCCGTGACTTGAAGAAAATTACCGTCAGGCTTACCTATTACGACATGGAAAAAGATCAATCGAAGTCTTTTGACCGGGAATTCACAAGGGACAGGCTCAGCCGTTTCTTCAGAACGCTTCTCCATCCCTATGTCAAGTGGTGTATTTCTCAAAGAAACTGGAAGCAAATAAGGGATTTGTCAATCAGCACGCTGAACTTCCCGTTTCCGGATTACCGGAAAGGCCAGAAGCTGCTGGCTTACAACGCCTACAAATGCATAGAGGACCGTAAAAGGCTTTTTGTCCAGGCGCCCACGGGAACTGGAAAAACCATGGGATTGCTTTATCCCTCCATAAAATCCCTTGGCGAAGGAAAACTCGACAGGATCTTTTATGCAACAGCCAAGACCACGACTAAGTCGATTGCTGAAAACGCATACAAGATCATGGCGGACCAGGGTCTGCGCCTGAAGGTGCTTACCCTTACCGCGAAAGAAAAGATGTGCCTTAACGACATCAAGAACTGCACTCCCGATAAATGTCCGTATATCATGGGATACATGTCCCGCTCCAGGAAAGTTATAAAAAACCTGCTGAAAAAGCACGACTTCATTTCGCGGGATATCATAAGCGCTGCCGGGGTCAGGAACGTGATCTGCCCTTTTGAGCTCAGCCTGGACCTGGCATTGAGCTGCGATCTTATCATATGCGACTACAACTATATATTCGATCCCCGGGTTTACCTGCGCCGTTTCTTCGAGCAGAAGGGACGGGAGGAATACCTTATAATGGCAGACGAAGCCCATAATCTTTTTGACCGCGCAAAAGAAATGTATTCCTCTGAGCTTAAAGCAAAGGCGATACTGGAGATATCACGAGAAATAAAAAAGGACCTGCCGCACCTGAACAGAAAGATAAGAAAGCTGAGGAAGGCCATCTCCGATTTTGAAAAGCAGTCCGGGGATCTTGCGAAAGAAGCCGGAGGCATCAGGTACAATGTCCTTGATGACGCTCCTGTCAGCCTTAAAGCTCCCATAGAAGATTTCATACTCGAAGCGGAGAGATTGATGATATCCGCAACGGAAGAAAAGCCTTATACTGACAAGCTTCTCACTTTCTTCTTCGATCTCCTCCATTTCAAGAATATACTGGAGCTTTACTCGAAACAGTACAGGACGCTCCTGACCGGCTTTAAGTCAGGCTTTTCCATCAGACTGCAATGTCTTGACCCCAGTCCGATGCTAAGCAGGCACCTAAAGGCTGCGAGAGCTGCCATACTGTTCTCCGCCACCCTTTCTCCCCTGTGGTACTTTAAGAGCATCCTGGGAGGGAGGGATGAAGATGTCACGCTCAGGCTTCCATCCCCGTTCCCCCGCGAAAACCTGCTCGTCTTTATTGAAGACAGGATTGAAACTCGTTACCGCCAGAGGGCACAATTTGCCGAGGCAACCGCAAAGGCCATTTACGACTGGACAGTTTCCCATAATGGCAATACCATGGTCTTTTTCCCGTCATACAAATATCTTCTTGACGTGCTGGAGAAATTCAGGGAGCTGGGCGGCAGTTTTGAAATCCTATGCCAGGACAGGGACATGGATGAACGGGCAAGAGAGGCTTTCCTGAAAGAATTCGATAAATACGGGGACGCTGACAGGATAGCTTTCTGCGTCATGGGCGGAGCATTCGGCGAGGGCATAGATCTGACCGGTGAAAGGCTGACCAGCGTTATCATCGTGGGGGTGGGCCTTCCCCAGGTATCGCCCGAGCTTGAAATGACGAGGGATTATTACCAGGAAAAATGCGGCGCCGGGTTTACTTTTGCATACACTTACCCCGGGCTGAACAAGGTCCTGCAGGCGGCTGGAAGGCTGATCCGGTCTGAAACCGACCGTGGCGCCCTGCTGCTTATCGATTCGAGGTTCGCCACGCCCGAATACATGGGGCTTCTGCCGCAGGAATGGCAGCCCGTTCCAAGGACGTCGCAGGGGCTGAGCCTTAAAGAATTCGCGGATCATTTCTGGAACAGGTAAGGAACCGTCCCTCTGCTTCAAATGAGGGCTGTCTCAAAAAGTGTATTTTTGGCATGCTGTTCAGATCTGCATTGCCTCCGCAGGAGCAGTTGAATGTTGTAATGCGATAAGTAGCAGCTCCAGTGAGGTAAAATCTGCCAGATGCAGATTCCTAGACGGC
>DUSJ01000238.1 GCA_012842645.1 Clostridiaceae bacterium
CGAAATGCTTTCATGGCCCAGGATAGCCTGAAGTGCCCGTATATCAACATTTCCATGCTTGTACATAAGGGTGGCCGCCGTATGGCGAAGTTTGTGTGGCGAGTACTTATCCGGATCAAGGCCGGCGGCCTGTATGTATTTTTTTACAAGATACTGAACGGTTTTTGGACTGATACGGGTCTTCCGCTCGCTTAAAAAGAGGGCTTTGGGATCCCTGATAGTCTTTAGTTTGCTGCGTTCGGCCATATAAGCCGCTATAGCGTCCTGACACGCTTTATTGAGATAAACGGTCCGTTCCTTATTACCTTTACCAATTACTGTCAATGTATCGCCGCGGATACTGTTCACGTTTATGCCTACAAGCTCAGATAAACGAAGGCCGCAATTCAGGAACAGCACGAGTATGGCATAGTCGCGGGCGGCGTTTTTCTTGCTGTTTACGCTTTGGAGCAGCTGGATGCTTTCATTGAGATTAAGATACTTGGGAAGTCTTTTGACATGCTTTGGAGTTTCCAGCTCAGCAGCCGGATTATAATCAATCAGCTTGACCTTGGTATGCAGGTATTTATAAAATGACTTAAGGCTGGCGACTTTACGGGCCCGGGTAACTGCAGTATTGTCTAGTTCGCGGCTGGTGAAAGCCATAAAGCTGTACAGGTCGGTGAGGTCGATTTTTTTAATGTCATCAATGGTGATATCCTTGACATCAATATTTTTGAAATCTTTTTCATCAGCGTTGTGTTTAGTTACTTTAATATACCTGAGAAAGGTACGCAAATCGTAATGGTATTCAGAAACAGTTTTCAATGATTTATTTTTTATAGTTATCATGTAATTCAGAAATTCGATCACAATGTCGGGCATATCGTTGAATTCCAGGGACATAAGAAGTTCACCTCGTAAATTCAATCGGCTTATAAAAGAATTTAATCAAGCCGTCTTGTCATTGGTTTTTTTATAATTGCATGATCTCATTATTAATTATATACTATCCCTGTCTCATATTCAACAAAATTTTTATTTTGTCTAATGTGATTAATTTTTCTTAGGGACCTACCCTTCTTCAAACCTGCTTTTAAAAAGACTAACATAATTTAAAAGACTTAGCATAATGAACGGTAATATGTTCGAAAAACTCAAGTCCAATATGAACTGCTGTGATCCTTTGCTTTGCTAAGAAATATAAACTTTATTGACAAATGAGTAAAAGTATACGTCCCCTATACTCAAAATGAGTAAAAGTATACGTCCCCGAAACTCATTCAATTTTTAGAAGGCCCTGGTCAAGCGGTTTCAGCAGCGAATCGACGATCTCGATGTTTTTCTCATAAAGCCATATTTCCTTGTGATCGCGTCTGATTATTACAGGCATACGGTCATGCAGCTTTCTAACCTCTTCATTGGCCTGGGTTGTCAGAATTGTAAAATATGGCTTGAGTTCGCCGTCCTTATCCCTGAAAAACCAGTAAAGTCCGGCCAGGTACATGATTGAAGAGTCTATATAGGATATATAATGCTTTACCCTTTTTTTGCTGCCATCTTCGGCGTCCGTCCATTCAAAGAAGCCTCTTGCCGGGATCAGGCAGCGCTTTTTAACATAAGGCAGCTTAAATAAAGGCTTTTCCTTGACCGTTTCGCTCCTGGCGTTGATGATCGGTCTCCCTTTCATCACTGGAAAGCCCCATTTAATGGCATGGATATCATGTAATGACGTTATTACATTATTATCATTATCCGTATCTGAATCCTGTGATTTGCATGGCGTTATCACGGGAGCATAATCGCCGGGAGAAATTTCTCCGGCCTTTTTCAGCAAATCTTTTTCTATTTTTGACACAAGTCCTGCGAAATCGTCCAAATCGCCTTCTGGAATATAGAATCTGCCGCACATATATATCAATCATCCTTGTATTAATATTAACCGGTATTCATCTATATTATTGAATTATTGATAAGTTTGAGTATATCTCCGTCCCCCAATTGCACAAAAATGTGCAATAAACCTCCGTCCCTAAAAATAAGGACTAAACAATATTGTTTAGTCCCTATGTATCGGTCTTTTATACTTCCATGATTTCCTTGATCTTAGCTTCTACAGCTTTATCGACCTTCTCGATATACTCGTCAGTGAACTTCTGTATATCTTTCTCGGCCATTTTCAGGTCATCTTCGGTGATCTCTTTGGCTTTCTCGCTCTTCTTATAGCTTTCCACCGCATCGCGTCTTATTTGCCTGATCGCTACCTTGCTGTTTTCGCCAAGTTTCTTCACTTCCTTGGTAAGTTCGACTCTTCTTTCCTCGGTAAGCGGCGGGAAAACAAGGCGTACGACTTTGCCGTCATTGTTGGGATTTATGCCGAGGTCTGACATTTGTATGGCTTTTACGATATCATTCAGTATCTTGTTGTCCCAGGGCTGGATCACGATCTGCCTGGCCTCAGGGACCTGGATGCTTGCAAGCTGGGTAATATTGGTGGGCGTACCGTAATAGTTCACAGTAATCTTGTCCAGCAGTTTCGGATTCGCCCTGCCGGCACGAATAGATGCCAGTTCGTCTTTCAAAACACTAAGAGTTTTTTCCATCTTGTTTTTAAACTCATCGTAATTCTTAACCATTTTATCTAAACCTCCCTTGCAACAAATGTACCAACATTCTCGCCTTTTAAAACTTTTATGATATTTTCAGGGTTCTTTATACTGAACACAAGCAAAGGAATATTGTTGTCCATACATAGAGAAGTGGCGGTTGAATCCATAACCCCCAATTGACGCTGAAGCACGTCAAGATAGCTGATTTTATCGAACTTCTTGGCATCAGGGTTCAGCTTCGGGTCGCTGTCGTAAACAGCGTCTACGTTTTTGGCAAGGAGAATCACATCTGCATCGATCTCAGCGGCCCTCAAAACGGCAGCCGTATCGGTAGAGAAATACGGGTTCCCGGTGCCGCATGCAAAAATGACAACTCTTTTCTTTTCCAGGTGCCTTACAGCCCTTCTTCTTATATATGGCTCTGCGATCCTTGGCATATCTATTGCTGTCTGTACCCTGGTCGGTACTCCCCTCGCTTCCAGCGCGTCCTGCAAAGCGAGGGAGTTCATAACCGTCGCAAGCATACCCATATGGTCAGCGGTAGTCCTGTCCATTCCGCTGCTGCTCCGGCCTCTCCAGAAATTGCCTCCCCCTACTACTATACCGATCTCAACACCCATTTCCCATGCGGTTTTAATTTTATCACTGATATCCGTTAAAATGGCGGCATCGATGCCCATCCCCTTATCGCCGGAAAGGGCTTCACCACTGATTTTAAGCATAATACGCCTGTACTTTAATTCCATATAACCTCCGCAATGCCTAAGGTGA
>DUSJ01000239.1 GCA_012842645.1 Clostridiaceae bacterium
ACCGCTCCGCTGTCCGTGCTGCGCTTAAATCGCATGCAGGCACGCCGCTTTTATAGCACAGGAAAAGAGTTTTTTCTTACGTCCCCCTGCTACCTTACTGTGGTGGTTACGCGCATCCTTTTCTCATTCTCCCAAACTTCAACCAGTATACCGCCGCTGTCGATAGTCTGCAGGACCATGGAACCCTGGGCCGAAAGCCTTTCGAGGGTTTCAGGGCCCGGGTGACCGTACCTGTTCCGTCCCACTGAAATCACGGCTAAGCTGGGGCTTGCTTTTGCAAGGAATCCGGCACTGGATGAGTATTTTGAGCCGTGATGGGCTACTTTAAGCAAATCACAGTCTATATCCGCGTTATCGGTTAACAGTCTCTTCTCGGTTTCGGCACTTATATCACCCGTGAACAGGGCGCTGAAATCGCCATAATCAAGCCTGACGACCAGTGAGAACTCGTTGGCGTTCGCGACTGCCGCATTCGGCATCAGCCATTCTTCCTCCAGGGGATAGATAGCTTTGATAACTAATCTGTCTTCCTGGTAGAGTACATCCCCTTCCTTCATTTGGGTGACTGGAATCCCCATTTCAAGGGCCTTGTCGGTCAACTCTCTCATTTCGGTGTCCGGAGCGTCAGCCACAATAAGCCTGTTTACTTTTATCTTATCCAGGACAGTTTTCAATCCCCCAATATGGTCCATATGTCCGTGAGAGGCTATCATAAGGTCGATTTCAGTCATGTTCAGGTTGTACAGCAGGGGAACCACTATGTGCTCGCCGGCAAATGAACCCTTTTCGTCGTTTATACTGCCTCCACCGTCAATGATGATATTCCTTCCCGCAGGTGTTCTTACCAGGGCACAGTCGCCCTGGCCCACATCGGCAAAATACAGCATCAGGGCACGGTTTGGTATGCTTGTCAGCAGTATCAGCGCCCCGCTGGCGGCGAGTATCACGGCAGCAACAGGTCTTGCCGCTTCCCTGTCCATCCTTGGGTGACAAAACCTGAAATAAATGATCAAGGCATAATATAGGACAACAAGGATAAAAGCCGGGGTAGCGATCCTGATTTCGGCCCAGGGAATTGCAGCGGTCCTTTTCGTGATAAACAGGATGACGCCGGAGATAATGCGGGTCAATAATCCCGCAGACATTCCGAGGGGCATATACAGGTTTCCCAGGATGGCCGTTATTGCGGCCAGCACTGTAAACAAGCCCGTTAACGGCACTATCAGAAGGTTTGAAAAAACCGATATCACAGAAAACGTATTAAAAAAATATGCAATGACAGGTATTACCCCAACCTGGGCCGCGACGGTCCCGGTCAGAACATCCCTGACAAACTTGGGGAGCCATTTCGGCAGCTTCCCGAATATCGGATTATAGAGTATTACCAGGGACAGGGTCGCCAGGAACGACAGGATAAATCCAGGATCGAACAGCATGAAACTGTTGCACAGAAGGATAATGATGGCTGAAAAAGCAAGGGAGCAGTATACGTCCGGTTTGCGCCACAGCAGCATGCCGGTCAGAGTGACGCCTGCCATGATGGCAGCCCTGACAACCGATGCTTCCATACCGGTGGCAAACACGTAAAAAATCATTGCAGGAAAAGCAATGGCAGACGACCACCTTGGGCTGAACCCGATTTTTTTCAGCAGCCAGAGCAAAGGAGCCAGAAGAAAAGCGATATTTGCTCCCGAGACCGCCATGACATGCGCCAGGCCGGCCCTTCTGAAATCCTCCTCCAATTCTTCCGGCATCCCGTCGGTGTAACCGATAAGCATTCCTGCTGCAACCGAGGATGTTTCTTGCGGCAGACATTTGTCAAGGGCGGAGATAATCGCATTGCGCAGCCTGTATCCTGCGTTTTTAAGCCATGAAAATTCCCTTCCTTCCAATATATTTACTGCTTTGGCGGAAACGCTCATTGTTCCCGATATCCCCCTGGCTGCAAGGTATTTTCTCGTATCGAAACCGCCAAAATTCCGTTTCCCGGCGGGATTCCTTATCTCCCCCGTCACATTGACGATGGAACCGTACTGAAGGCCGGGTATGGGTTCTTCCGAGTAAATATTAACCTGGATACGATGGTTCCTTTCCCTTGCATTCTCTTCTCCGTTGACCGACAGGATCTTAATGGTGAAACGTGTTTTCCCTTCTTCATGCCTCGGTTCATCATATACCGTTCCTTTTAGTGTCACAGCCTGGCTTTCCATTTCAGCGAACCTGTCGTAATAGTGGTGCTCGTTGATACTGTGGAGTATGTACCCGGTTATCATGAGCGGAACGGCCAGAAGGCAGAACCGTGACAATTTCCCCTTTAAAGGCCTGTATACGAGGATGAAGATGACTAAACTTATTAATAAAGTTACTAAACCCCATCCATGATAAATATTGACATCTGCAAGGACAATGCCCCAAATAAGGGCTATTGCTGAAATAACCAAAGGTCTTTTCATCGTTACCTCAATGCCTCATCAGATAATTTTTTTCAGAATCGCGACCTGGGTTGTGCCATATTGCATAAGATGCTGTTCCAGCGAAGGGGAACGGGAGAAACCCGCCTTTTCCCAGAACGAAAGACCTCGCCTGTTCTCGCATGATACGGAGACAAAACATGCCCGTATCCCATATTTCTTTTTTGCATAACTCAGAAGATTATTTATTGCGAGAGTCCCCAGTCCTTTATTCTGGCAGGACGGCTCGATGATAAGAATATATACCCAAAGGACCGCTTCGCTGTTGTTCATTCTGACCTGCCCGAAAACGAACCCGACAGGGGATTTTTTATCCGGGTAGTTTATCATAAATGCAAGCTTTCCGGGTTCGGTGCTTTTCAGTCTTTGCCTTATATCTGAAAAATTCCTGAACCCGGTGGCATACCCGAAGCAATCAGTCATGCCATACCATTTTTCAAGAACTGCCATATCCTCGTCGGAAGGCTCTTTGAATGTCAGGTAAAAGCCGTTGTTTATATCCATTGGTGATCCCCATTATGTAATTTTCTCGGTTTTGCCGCATGACACTATGGCTGGGATTGGACCAGGTACCAGCTCTGCCAGCCATTATATATGTTTTTCCAGACAGGCCTCCTGTCACCCCTGATGTAGTTGTGGTAAAGGACCGCGCCGTATTTCCTGTACAAAGGAAGGATAACGTTGCTGCTGCCGTTCAGGTTAAGGCTGCCTTTAAGGAGTTCCATTGTTTCAGCGTCATCAGTATAAATCGGCAGGCTGCAGCCCAGGATCATCATATCGACCCTGCCGTTTTTTACAAGAGTCTGCAGGTTATCATAAGTCAGGGCTTC
>DUSJ01000022.1 GCA_012842645.1 Clostridiaceae bacterium
GGCTTCGCGCAGGCTCGATATTTTCGTGTTCAACATACAGAGGATAGTCGGAGCGGATATCCGGACCCACAGCGAATCGCTGGAGTTTTTGAAGAAGCTGGGCTTTAAAACCAGCCCCGGTTACAGGTTATGCAGGAACATAGAGGAAGTGGTGGCGGAAATCAAAGCCCTTGGCGAGATCAGGGGAACACTGCCCTATGAGACTGACGGGGCTGTTGTTAAAGTGAACAGCCTTGCCCAGAGGGAGATACTGGGTTCCACCAGCAAAGCGCCAAGATGGGCAATTGCCTACAAGTACCCGCCTGAAGAAAAAAAGACGATCCTTAAAGATATAGTGATCCAGGTGGGCCGTACCGGAGCATTGACGCCCAATGCCGTCCTGGAGCCTGTAAAGCTCGCAGGGACCACGGTTTCAAGGGCTACGCTGCATAATGAAGACTTCATAAAGGAAAGGGATATAAGGATAGGAGATATGGTTTGGGTCAGGAAAGCCGGCGAGATCATACCTGAAGTCCTCGGGGTAGATCTTTCCGTCCGCCCGGCAGATGCCGTGCCATACAGGATGCCTGATGCCTGTCCCGTATGCGGGGCACCTGCCGTGAGGGAAGAGAACGAGGCCGTGAGAAGATGCACGGGAATCGAATGTCCTGCAAGACTGTTTCGCAGCATTCTGCATTTTGCGTCCAGGGACGCCATGAACATTGAGGGACTGGGACCTGCGCTTATCGAGATGCTGCTTGACAAGGGATTCATAAAGACCATACCGGACCTGTATACCCTGCATGAAAAGAGGGAGGAACTTATCACCCTCGAGAGGATGGGCGAGAAATCTGTAGACAATCTTCTCGGATCCATAGAAAGGTCAAAGGGAAACGACCTTGGCAGGCTGATTTTCGGACTCGGCGCAAGGTATATAGGAAAACGGGCTGCGCAGCTTCTGGCAGAACATTTCAGGACTATGGACGCTATCATGGCTGCAGATGTTGATGAACTGCAGAAAGTAGAAGAATTCGGCGAAAAAATGGCGCAGAGCCTTGTGAGCTTCCTATCTCAGGAACAGACCAGGCATACCATTTCCCTCCTGAAAGAACTCGGCGTAAACATGGAATCGCTGCAACAGCGGAAAAAAGGCGGAGTTTTCGACGGGCTGACATTCGTGCTGACCGGCACGCTGCCTACCTATACCAGGAACGAAGCCACGCGGATGATAGAGGAAAGGGGCGGGAAAGTATCGGGAAGCGTATCCAGGAAGACATCATACGTCCTGGCCGGGGAAGATGCCGGGAGCAAGCTTGATAAAGCTGTTCAGCTCGGTATAACTATTATTGATGAAGAAACCTTCATAAAAATGTGCGGGGACATTGAATAAATGCCGGATAAAACCTGAGATGGCTGCTTCCGGGCTGCATTACGACAAACGCTTAAGCTGCATGCCATAAATTTCGATATAAATAGAGCAGGGATATTGTTTATTAAATGTTGATTACTGCATTACCGGAGGCAATTCTGCATGAAAAGTAAAAAAGTGGTTTTGCCTATCAACAAGGTAAAACCTGGTATGAAAACGGCAGAAGTCATCTTTAACAATATGGGTAATATCATGCTGTGGGACGGAGTACCCCTTGACAGCGTTACCATTGAACGGCTAAAGAATATCGGGATCCAGGAGATAACCGTACTGATCGATGAACCCCGGGAAACAGAACCTGACCGGAATTACGATTCGCCTGAGATTTTCGCTTCGTCATATGAACGGGATGCAGAATACACCAGGAACATGTTCCTGGCTATTTCCTCCGGAATGGCGCTCGATGTCAATACTGCCAACGAAATAGTCGATTCGGTGCTTGAAAAATCCGAAAGTCACAGGAATATAATAGATTCGATCACAAAGGTAAAAAGTATCGACGAATATACATATTACCACAGCCTCAACGTATCCATGCTCTGCATGATGATCGGGCAATGGCTTAGGCTCGACGAGTATCATGTAAGAAATCTAACCCAGGCCGGGCTTCTCCACGATATCGGAAAAGTCAGGATACCCGCCGGGATACTGAATAAGCCGGGGAAACTTACTGAAGAAGAATTTGAGGAAATGAAGCGTCACTCCGAGTATGGGTACAACATGGTAAAAAATATCGATGATATTTCCCCGGAAGTGGCCAAGGCTATCCTCACCCATCATGAAAAGGAAGACGGAAGCGGTTATCCCTTTGGCCTTACCGGCGACAAGCTCAACCTGTATTCCAAGGTGGTCACCGTGGCCGATATATTTGACGCGATGACCGCCAACAGGATATATAAAAGCAAGGACACTCCCTTCAAGGTTTTTGAATTGATGCAGCACGGTAGTTTTGGTATACTAGATCCTGTAGTGCTGGATGTTTTTCTGACCAATGTCACGAGCTATTATATCGGCGCTAAGGTTATGCTCAACACCGGAGAGACCGGTGTGGTAGTGTTCATGAACAAGCAAAACTATTCCCGCCCCGTGGTGCAGGTGGGAGACCGCTACATCGACACATCAGTGTCGAAATTTGTGAGGATAAAGGAGTTTATCTGACCGGACCGTAGGATGGAGGCATAAATGAACAAAGGCCATAAAGGCATGATGTTTGTAATATTCCTGCTTTTTGGGATTCTTATAACACTTCAGTTCAGGGGCATAATCCTGTCTGAGCCCGATGAAGGCGCGACTGACAGGCAGCTTGCTGCCGAGCTTGAGGCAGCGAGGCAAGAGAACCAGAAACTGATCGAGCAACTTGAGCAACTGGAGGCAGAACGCGCGCAGCTATGGAAGGATCTTGGCGATAACCTCAACAACCAGCAAATCAACAAGTTGTTAAAAGAGCGGGATTATGAAAATTTCCGCGCGGGTCTTACAGCTGTCAAAGGCAGCGGTATAGTGATTACCATGGAAGACGCGCCTGCGAGTGGAGAGCTTGATGTCATGGAGTATATAATTCACGACAATGACATCAATAATATTCTTGATGAGCTTAAGGCAAACGGGGCCCAGGCCATATCGATAAACGGCGAAAGGGTTATGTTCTCAACAAAGCCGGTCTGCGCGGGTCCTACCATCATAGTCAACAACAACCGTTATCCGCCCCCATATGTTATCAAGGCTATCGGGGATCCGGACGTGCTATATAACGCAATAGAGTCCATGGCGCAGGTAGCGCTGATGCGTCTTGCCGACATCCGGATAAACGTGGTAAAGCAGGACGAAATAGTGATAAACAAGTATAATATTTACACACCCCTTGAACAATCCCTGGAAGGCCTGGAGGTGGTTTTGAAATGAAGGTATTCAGGACAATAGCCCTTACTGCTGTTTGCCTCGTTCTGGGCATAATGATGGCCTGGCAGTTCAGAAGCGTTAAGCTCAACCAGGTTTTGGCCCAGTATGAAAAGAAGAATATAAACGAGATCATAGATGAATTGCTGCTTGTAAAGAAAAACAACGAGGACCTGAAAGAGCGTCTCCAGGAGCTGCAGAGGGAAGTTGACGCTTTCAAGGACGGGGAAACAAGTATCAGGGACAAATTAGATGCCCTTCAGAAAGAAATACTGATTGCCCGTATCAAGGCCGGTCTTGAGACTGTAAAAGGCCCAGGTCTCATAATAACCATTGAACCCGGCACTGTAAAAAACGTGGAAGACAGGCATATAGAGGAGATCCTCAACGAGCTGAAAGCATCGGACGTCCAGGCCATATCGGTCAATGACGAGCGTATTGTGGCTATGAGCGAGATCAGGAACGCCGGCGATTATATCATGATCAACGGAAACCAGCTGGTACCTCCGTATACCATAAAAGCCATCGGCCAGGCCGACAACATGGAGAGGTCGCTGAAGCTCCTGGGCGGTGTGCTGGAGAAATTCGAGCTTTACGGTTTCAACGTAACCCTCAAAAAGGAAGAAGTTATAGTTATCCCGGCAGTCAGGGATGACGGCACTGTCATACGGATCGACAAGCTTACTCCCGTTCAGTAAGTTTCAGGTATGTAGTAATTTTGGCATGTCCCCGGATAATATAATGATTGTAGGAAAATAGAGTCATTGATTATCAATGGCTCTTTTTTATTGAACGATGCGCTTTCCTGGGGAAACCTGCAAATCCCGGGCATCCCTCCGGGAAGCGCCGGATGGAGGCTGCGATGGAAAGGACATATAAACATCTTGGCCCTGCTGTTGTGCTTTTCCTGGCGATCCTTGCATTGTCCCTGCTTATTGCGCCC
>DUSJ01000004.1 GCA_012842645.1 Clostridiaceae bacterium
CAAGCTGATGAACGTGCTTGTAAAAGAAGGAAAATCCATAATAATGATCTCATCTGAATTGCCTGAAATACTTAGGATGAGTGACCGGATTGTTGTTATGTGCGAAGGACGTAAAAGCGGAGAACTTAGCATAGAAGAAGCAACACAGGAAAAGATCATGCATTTGGCAACAATGGAAATTTAGGAGGAAAAGAATATGCCAAAAACGATTCAAAAAACTCCGGGCTCATCAAATAAATCGATCATAAGGCGATTAGGCGGACAGAATGTAGTAGTGTTTTTGATCGTTATTGCATTATTGGCTTTTTTCTCGATCACCAGCCCGAACTTTAGGAAATACTCAACGATTTTAAGCATTTTGGATTATTCCTACTACATTACACTTATTGCTATCGGTGTTACCTTTCCCCTGATAACCGGGGGGGTCGACCTGTCAATTGGTACAGGACTGATATGTTACTCCCTCATAGGCGGCTACCTGGTCGTTTACCAGGGCTGGCCGGTGTGGGTCGGAATGATAGTATGCGTCTTGGCCGGCGCAACAATAGGCCTGCTTAACGGAATCCTGGTCGGCATCATGGATCTTCCCCCATTCCTTGCGACATTATGTACCATGATGATGACCAGGGGACTTGGTTCAATATGCAGCAGAGGCCTGGGAATACCCTGGCCCACGGCAGGGACCAAAGGCGGATGGTTCAGGACCATTTTCAAATTAAATATTGGAGATTTGAAGCTGCCGCTGGGCTTTCTGTGGATACTGCTGCTCGTCGCATTGATGTCATATATTTTAAACCATACGAAAACCGGAAGATATGTGCTTGCGGTTGGCTGCAACAGAGAGGCGACAAGACTGTCAGGCGTCAATATTAAGACGGTTTACATAAAAGCATATATGATATCCGGTATCTTTGCAGGACTTGCTTCTATTGCCTACTCTGCCATATTCGCAAGCGTATATCCGGGAACAGGCGCAGGTTTTGAACTTGAAGGGATAGGAGGCGCCATCATAGGCGGCGTTTCTATGACCGGAGGTGTAGGCAGCATTACCGGTACCCTGTTAGGTGTGTTTATAATCTGCATATTAAAAACCGGTCTGCCTTTTATTGGCCTTCAGGCAAACTGGCAGCAGATCATTACCGGTATTGTGCTGATTACGGCAGTCCTTATCGACCTGAACAGAAACAAGAAAAAGCTGAAAAGGTAACTGCTGCTGAAAAAGCAGTTATATAAAAAATATCATTTTATAAGGAGGAAAAATATGAGTAAAAGATTGTTATCTCTCGCCATTTGCATCATTATGATCGCATCATTGCTGGCCGGCTGCGGCGGTTCCACACCTGCACAGTCATCGGCACCCGGAACTTCCAACCAGCCTGCTGCACAGCAGCCTTCACAGAATAACCAGACTGCTGCCGGAGATGATGAGCTGAATTTTGTTATCATCGTGAAGAGTTACCAGTCTACATATTGGCTCGCTGCAGTTAAGGGCGCACAGGAGCAAATGAAAAAGAGAGGCGTTAATGCTACGTTTAACGGCCCGAACTCCGAATCTGATATCGCCGACCAGGTACAAATGTTCAACGACGCTATAAACAGCAAGCCGGACGGTATCGGTATTGCAGCCTGCGATCCTTCTGCTATGCTTGATGCTCTCCAGGCAGCGAAAGAAGCAGGGATACCTGTTATAGCATTTGACTCCGGTATTCCGAATGCACCCGCAGGTTCCGTTCTTGCCACCGCTTCAACAGATAACTATAAAGCAGGTGTAACAGCTGCTGAAGGCATGTGGAAAGCAATCGAGAACAGGGTTAAGAATGCAAGCGGCAAAGTCAGAATCGGTGTTGTAAACCAGGATGCCGTATCCGAATCCATAACAAACCGCGGCCTTGGCTTCATTGATAAGATGACCGAGCTCTGCAAAGCTGCAGGTAAGAAAACTGCAGTTATAGGCAATGACCTGTATGTTACAAAGGCCAAGGATAAAGGTGACGAAGCTACTGCTGACGTTATAATCGAGGTTCGTGTTCCTTCCCAGACAACAACCGAACTCTGCGCAACAGAAGCAAGCGCAATCCTGAACCAGTCTGATACGAACGCTGTATTCGGTTCCAACCAGGTTGCCGCTGAAGGTATCCTTACAGCCAACCAGAACCTGGGCGTACTGGGAAGCACCGATGATAAGATTATAGCTGTTGGATTTGACGCCGGCTCAATTATTAAGGCAGCTGTTAAAGACGGCACAATGTACGGCGCGGTTACACAGTCTCCTCTGAAGATGGGCGAGGTTACAATCGATCTGCTTATCGCAGCAGCCAAGGGTGAACCCGTATCCGATGTTGATACCGGCGGCGCATGGTACAACAAGGACAACATGGATGATCCCAGCATTGCTCCTAACCTTTACGACTAAGGTATAGTTAAAAAATAAAGGGCCGAAATGGAGAGCAATCTCATTTCGGCTCTCTTTTCTTTGTTTTTTTATGTAATTTTTATTTATTTTCCCTGATTTATCCGGTTATAAATGTGGTATTAATTTGTAGGGTGGGGTTATAATGCGCGAAATGAAGGAAGGGGCCAATTTTTCAGCATTAGAAAGACCTGCAGCAAAAGGCAAATTCAATGAAAAAACCAGGAAATCCGGCATACGTAAGATAAGTGATCTTTTTTGGAACAGTATCGGTAAAAAAATTGCGCTTGTTTTTTTATTTTCCGTTGTTGTTCTGGTTTTTCTGATAATGTTTATTCTTTTGAAGTCTGTCCATTTTAATGATAAGTACAATAATCTTGTAAATAATGTTTTCAGAATTAATGAAATAAGAGTCAATATAATTTCTCAGCCTAATAAAATTCTTAATTCCTGCCTTGCCGGGGACAGCCTTGAGGAAGGCGCGCACCTTGAAAACGCAAAAGCGTTTTTAGCCTTCCTGGATGAACTGAAAGCTGATCTTGAAACGGACAACAGGTATTTCGGGAACATTGGGGCAGTAAACTCTGTCAGGGGGCCGGCAGAGAAATATGTTGCCTATATCGAGGAAATATATAATAAAAGTGCAGACGGCAAATACCCTCCCGCTGATTCCGAGATTCAAAAAATTGTAAAAGACATGGGCGTTGCAGGGAACCAGGTTTCAAATAACCTTTCAAGCCTTCTTACGCTGGAGCTGGCCAGAAGTTCAGATTTGCAGCAGGAAATCGCAAGAGAGTTCAGACAACTGATTATAACAAGTGTTGTAATATCCGCGCTCGCCGTTGTTATCAGCATATTCCTGTTCGTTATAATCATAAGCCGGATATCCACATCAATCAAGAAATTAAGAACTGAATTCGTATACATGGCTGAGGGCGATTTGTCACGTGAAAAAGTAAATATCACCACAAATGATGAAATCGGACAGTTGGCTGATAAATTCAACATTATGAGTGACAGCCTGAAAAACATCATTTCAAGTGTCAGGAAAGCGGCTCTTGAGATAAATGAAGTAACCGAGGCTGTTATGAAGAGTACGGTTGAAAACGAAAAAGGAAGCGAAAATATCGCATTCGCCCTGGAAAACATGTCAAAAAGCATGGATGATCAGCGGACCGAGACAAACCGCGTACTTGACATGATGAAGGATATCCAGAAAATATCTCAGGATGTTACCAGCAAGGTATCCGACATATCCGTGAATGCGGCAAATGCGTTGGAGAAGGCCGAAATCGGAAATGTAAAACTTTCCGAATACATGGTCCAGTTAAAGGATGTCAATATGACCATGGAAGAAGTTGTCCGGGTCTCAGAAGCATTTGTTGAGCAGACTCATCAGATGATTATAATCCTGAATTCAATAAGGGAAATCTCGAATCAAACGAACCTGCTGTCGCTTAACGCATCCATTGAAGCAGCGCGTGCGGGTGATACCGGAAAAGGTTTCGCGGTAATCGCCGATGAAATCCGGAAACTATCCGACAGTACAGAGGAGCTTGTTGGGCAGATTGCCGGGATAGTCAATTCAATACAGGTATCCCTGACTGAAATGAAGGAAAAACTGGCAAACAGCCTTGTGGAACTGGAAAAGAGCAATGATATGGCCAATGTTACAATGGGCAGCTTCCGGGATATTAAAGATGCCAATGACATTGAGTGCGCTATGGTCATGGATATAAAGAGGATGATGGAAGAACTCTTCAAAGGCATCATGAACATGGCTGAAAGCATGGCACAAATTGAGAACGCAACCAATGAAAACACGGCAGTATCACAGGATATTTCAGCGACAGTTGAGGAAGAAACAGCCAATCTTGAGGAAGTATCAGGCAAGATGGCGTTTCTTGAGAATCTGACGAAAAACCTTGAGAGCCTGGTGCTGAAGTTTAAATTATAAAGCGCGACTGCTTACCCGGTTTTACAGGATAACCTCAATTGCATCTGACCGATAATCGTCCGATTATCTGTCAGTTTTTTTGCTTAAAACCTTTCCGGTTATATACCTGAAAGCATTGGAACCATCTGTCAAGCAGGAATGCTTTACAGACTGCTTCATCAACTGTTAATATTTATTATATAATTAAGTAAAAGATGATCGCAAATCGAATTTCACTTATGTTACGTCCTTTATTCCATTTTTTATTATGGAGGAATATCCGATGTTCAAATTAATTCTTGTTGACGATGAAGAAGAAGTCCGCAAAGGTATTATAAAAAGAATTGATTGGGCAAGCTTCGGTTTTGATGTTCCCCTGGAAGCGGAGAATGGCAGGGAAGCATTGGAACTGATAGAAGAAAATGTGCCTGATGTGGTAATCACCGATATAACTATGCCAATTATGGATGGGCTGGAGCTGTCATCTGTTATCAGCAGGACCTATCCTTCAGTTAAAATAGTTATCCTGACAGGATTTGACGAATTCAAATTTGCCCAGCAGGCCATCAGGTACGGCGTTATTGATTACATTCTGAAACCGGTTATTCCGGATAATATCAACGAATTAATGGCCAAGCTGAGAAAAATGATAGAGGAGGATATAGCCCGGAAGGAAGATATAAACAGGTTAAGAAGCCATTACATAAAGAGTCTTCCCATACTGAGGGAAAAATTTCTTATACAGATCGTCACCGGGGGCCTCAGCAGTATGGAAATCGACAGGCGAAGCAAACTGTATGGCGTTAATCTTAAAGGTGATACATTTATGGTCGCCGCAGCATCCATTGATGCCGAAAGCATGGAAAAAAGCGGCTATGGAGGCGATGACAGCGAACTAGGCAAATTTGCCGTTTTGAACGTTTCAAAAGAAATCATTGACAAATTTCCATGCGGAGAAGCATTTTTTCATGACGACAATCTCGTTTTCATACTGGGATCGGACGAAAAAGATAAAAATCGCCTGGTGACGAATACCATATCCGTGTTGGAAGAGGTGCGTTTCAATATTGAAAAGTATTTAAAAATTAACATATCAATTGGATTGGGTAGCATGAGCGATTCAATAGGCAAACTGAAAGAATCTTATAAAAATGCCCTTTCTGCGTTGGAATACAAAAGACTGATCGGAACCAACAAGATTATTTACATAGAGGATTTGGAGCCTCGTTCAACCGATGATATCTTTTTTGACGAAGAGAAGGAAAATAAGCTCATTTCAAGCATAAAGTTCGGTTCAGAGGCAGATATCCTCGCGGCAATAAGGGATATTTTTGGCGATATAGTAAGGCCGAACCTGTCCCTTCACGATTACCAGCTCTATTTCCTCGAAATTGTTGCCACATTGTCGCGATTGGGCAGGAAATTCCAGGTGGATATTGGCCAGATGCTGGGGATTTCAAATATAAACGCCGAGATCCAGAGATATACGACTCTTGAGGAGATAAAGGAATGGATAGAAAAAATCTGTATTGAATTGAATAAAGCCATTTCCAACAGGATGCAGACCAAAACTCAGTTGTTGCTTGAAAAAGCGAAGGATTACATAAACAAAAATTATTCCGACGATACCCTGAGCCTTCAGAAACTGGCGGATCATCTTTATATCAGCGCCTGCTATTTAAGCATGATTTTCAAAAAAGAAGCGGGAGAAACGTTTTTAAAATATCTTGTCAGGGTCCGTATCGATGCCGCGAAGGAACTGCTGCGCAATACTGATCTGCGGACTGCCGAAATTGCCGAAAGAGTCGGTTATCCTGATATAAATTATTTTAGTTTTTTCTTTAAGAAAAACGTGGGAATGTCGCCGAGGGAATACAGGAACAGTTTTAAGGAACTGAAGGAGTCATGATACTCTTGAAAAAGATTCTTAGTTTTTTTACAAGAACATTTTCCCGATTCAGACCAAGAAGCATACAAAGTGTTATCACTTTGTCCTTTACAAGCGTGATGCTTCTTGCGATGCTTATTGTGTCAATATCCCTGTATCATCTTTTTTCTGAAAGCGCGGAGAAAAGCGCTGCCTTAAGCACCCAGCAGATCGTTGACCAGGTCGGCTTAAACCTGAATTCCTATATTGAAGACATGATGGAAATATCGGATATAATCCGAAGCAGCCTGAAGAGCGACATTTATCAGAAGGATGATCTGCCCTACATATTGAATGTGACCAAAAAACTCAGGAAAGATATTGCTACGGTGGTAGTGTACTCCCAGCGGGGGAACGTAATTATCAGCAACCCGAGGGGTGTTTACAATAAGAATTACGAGGTGACGCAGCAGGACTGGTTTATCACCCTGCTGAATAACCCCGTCGATTATATTTTTCTATCCCCCCATGTACAGAGGATTTTTGAGGATTCCCACCCATGGGTCGTTTCCCTGTGCCGTGCTTCCGCTTACTATGAAAACGGCAAACCGGTTGTGTTTATTACGGTCGTTGATATGAATTTCAGAACAATAGAGAA
>DUSJ01000240.1 GCA_012842645.1 Clostridiaceae bacterium
GTATAATCGTAACCTGGGCAGGAACCATAATGCCAGCAAGCATGAGTATGAAAAGCAGGTCCCTTCCCGGAAACTTTAGTCTCGCAAAAGCATATGCCGCTGTGGTCGAAACGACCACGACGCCTAAAGCCGTCAAAAGCGCTATTTTAAGGCTGTTCCAATAAAAATTGAGATAGGGTACCTTATTAAAAACTTCAATATAACTGTCAAGATTGAATGTTGTCGGCAAAATTGAGGGCGGCAGAGTAAAAGAGTCCTTCGGAAGCCTCAGTGACGTCGAAAACATCCAGAGGAACGGAATTATCATATAGGCTGAAAAAAGAATCATTATAATCTCGACAGCAATTCTGCTTCCCTTTATTTTACGTTTATTTAACTTGTATTCCATAATACTCTCCTGTCAACCTGCAAATTTTTGTCGGCTTTATACCAGGGACTTAAATTTCATGTCCCGTCTACTCAATCTCATAATGAACATACTTTTTACTTATCAAAAACATAATAAGCGTCATTGTGAGAATCAATGCAAGAAGGCTCAGGGCAAGAGTGGATGCATATCCCATATCATAATGCTCATATGCGAACTCATAGATATATAAATTTAAAGATCTTGTAGCATCTCCGGGACCGCCCCGGGTTAAAATATACGGAGCGTCAAATATCTGCAGTGTGTTTATCATAACGGTAATGGCAACAAAAAACACAGTTGGCGAGATTACAGGCAGAGTTATGTAAATTATGCTTTGAAAGCTGTTGGCTCCGTCAATAAGCGCTGCTTCCACAAGGGATTCCGGTATGTTCTGCAATCCTACGAGATAATAAATAAGCGGCTGCCCGACAAACTTCCATATGCCGAATATTGCGATAGATAAAAATGCCCATTTGGAAGATGTCAGCCATGATATTCCTTCAATTCCCAATTTCCCGAGGTAATAGTTCAAGAGTCCGAATTCCTTGTCGTAAATGTATATCCATACGATTGACACTGCCGAAGTGGTAACCAGTACAGGGAAATATATTATGGTACGATAAAAATATTTCAATCCGGGCGAGATTTTCCGGTTAACTCCAAGGGCAAGCAAAAAACCTATAATAAGATGACCAGGCAAAAAAATCGCAACGTATCTGAGAGTGTTAAGAAATATTTTTAAATATCTCTTGTCTTCAGTAAAGAGTCTCTTGAAATTTTCGAGCCCCACAAACCTGATGGGAGATATCATGTTGTATTCAGTAAAGCTCAGCGTAATAATGGCAATTATCGGTATGGCAAAAAATATGGCGAAAACAATGAGAGCTGGTGTGAGAAAACCATAGGCAACCAAAATTTCTTTTGTTTTTTTATTCATATAATCTGCCCCCCCTGATGCTGTTAATTTAGAGGCGATAAAAATCTGTCTGAATGCTGCAGACCTTTAAGACAGGTCTGCAACATTCAGAACCGAACCTGATAGATTTATTTTTTCAGCAGTTTATCCATTTCTTCCTTCATTCCCAGACATGCGTCCTCCGGGCTTATTTCATTTGCCAGCAATTGTGAATAATATCTGTTGAATACGCCTTCAATTGCGCTGTACGCTGAGGGAGACTCAACAACTTTTACAGGAACCGGTGATTTTATAAACAGTTCGAAATTCTTCGGCACAGGCTGTGCAACAGGGACGACTTCTTCCGCAACGGCTTTTATTGTGGGTATTGAACCGCCGTCAAGATAATGACGCTGGGAATAATGACCCGACATGAATGCCGCAAGCTTGAAAGCCTCGTTCGGATATTTTGTGCTTGAGATCATTGTGTAGGCGCCGCCGCCGTAAGTCATTATCTGTTGCTTCATTTTGGGCAGCAATGTAAGCGCAATGGTGTCCATATTATTCTTGGCATATGTGGCCTGATTCCATCTTCCTGCCGTAATCATGGCTACCTGCTCGGAAAGGAACTGGTTTGTATAGTTGCTTTCAGGTGTTGGCTGAGGTGATATTCCGTACTTATAAATCATATCCTGCAGAAGCCTGAACACTTCTATAGCCTTGGGATCATCCAGTGTGCATTCGGTCATATCCTCGTTGAAGAAAGACGCCCCGTTCTGGAAAAGCCACGCACTGGTAGCAAAGTAGTTATGAGGCATGGCATACGCATAAACTTTCTTGCCGTTTCTTTCTCCTGATATCTTTTTGCCGAATTCAATGAACTGGTCAATTGTCCAGTTGGAATCAGGCAAAACTGCTCCGGCTTCTTCCACAAGTTTTGTATTTACGTGCAATACCACGTTATTGGCGTCCCAAACCAATCCGTACAATTTGCCGTCAACCTTGAAGTATTCCAGGAGTTCCTGCGGATAATATTCGTCAGCATTGAAAACGCTGGGATTCTGCTTAATATAATCATCATACGGTATTGCGAGATTATTGGCAACAAGCTCCGCAATTCCCTGGACGGCTATTCTTATAACATCTGGTGGATTGCCGCCTGCCACCATGGACTTAATCTTCGCGACATAATCCGCCCACCCGGTATTGGGAATAGCTATCGGATTTACATTTATTCCGGGGTTATCTTTATAGAACTCTGCTATAACCTCATCAAAAGCTTGTTCATCAACATCCTGGCCTGGAAATGCAATAGTCAGAGTAATGTTCTGTGCCGGGGCTGAACCCGATGGTTCAGAACCTGAAGGTCCTGACGATGCAGGATTCGATGGACCTTGAGTGGAAGTTGGTTGAGTTTTGGCACAGGCCGCCATGGCAAACACCAAAACAAGTGACAACAGCAACGCAACAAGTTTTTTCATATTACTTCCTCCTTAATGCAATTTTATATTTATAGACAAGCCTTGGCTCGACTATTAAGTATTTTGCAAACCATATAGCGGCATGGTTTTTTATATTTAATTGATCATAATCTCAAAAGTATCCCTGTATAGCAGATCTTTACCTGTTTTCCGTCCTGAAGTTATATTTGTATAAAAATTGTATACAACTGATATACAAGTGATATATATGTATATCATAAATTGACAGCCTATGTTTGTCAATAGGGATTTAAGGGATTAAGAGACTTTTGCAGATAAAAAAATGTAGGTCTTTATTCCAGACCTACGACATGGTTTATAGAAGCCTCTTTGGCTTTTGCAAGATGCTTCGACATGAGTTCAGCAGCCAAATCATATTTTTCGGCAAGAATTGCATCAATGATTTCAATATGTTCGTCGATCGTTTTTATAAACCTTAACCCAAGCCTGTTTGAAAGTATTCTCAACCTGTGGGTCTGAACCCTTATTGCATTGATAACATCTGTAAAATAGTGATTGTTCATTGCTTTGACAATAGACATGTGCATTTCATCATCCAGCAGGTTTCCTTTTTCATGATCAGACAACAGTTCCGGGTCAGAAAGCATTTCACGGTATTTTTTAAATGTTTCCTTGTCCAGGCGGGAACCGAAGTGCTTTAATGCATACGGCTCAATTACCTCCCTGACCTGAAATGCTTCTATTACATCCTGCAGAGTGATTCTGTTGACCATTACCCCTCTTTGCGGAAGGATCGAAACCAGGCCTTCCTGTTCCAGGAGAATGATCGCCTCACGTATCGGGGTCCGGCTGACATTTATCTGCTGGATTATCTCTTTTTCGTTGATAAAATCTCCCGGCATATACTCGCACGTCATTATTTTTTCTTTTATGACTGTATACGCCTTGTTCTTCAAAGTCTGAGCCTTCATCATAAATACACCTCATATACAAACTGTATATTATTATATCATTTAATCTGTCATTTGTGACATTAAAAATAAAAATAGGCGGCATTATTATTTCCCACAATAAAAAGCCGTGGAAATATTCCTCGGCTTTATTGCTAAGAAAGTCATATTATTTTACGGTATAAACGGCTAAATCCTTATATCCACGTTCTGTCCGAGATGAGGAGTGACGCTTTGCTCCAGCATTTTCAGCAGGTCCTGCGCCATGGTTTCCGTGCTTGTCATTGCCTTTTTCAGCACCGCAATGCCCGCTTCCCGGGAAAGCCTTGCCTGGTGCAAAGATATTGACATTGCTGCGATATCCATAGTATCAGCTCCAATGATGCATAAAAGTATATAGAGTATATACCCTCTTTATTGCCGGTCAAACCAGGCAGAAAAAATATCGGATATTAATATTTCAACAACCTATGGTATAATATTTCCAACTCAAAAAATATCATCCAAAAACAGGAGGTGGAACGCTTATGGAAACAAACAGCAAAAACTATGGATGGATCGCTCCTTTAGCGGATTTGGCCACGAAATGCAGCGCAATCGATCCTGAGCTTTACACCAAGTACGATGTGAAGAGGGGGCTTCGGGATATAAGCGGCAGGGGTGTGCTTGCCGGGCTTACCGAGATAGGTGAAGTCCATGCTTATATCATCGATGAAAGCGAAATGGTTCCTTGCCCGGGAAAACTCTATTACCGGGGATATGATATCGAAGATATCGTTCAGGGATTTATGTCCGAAAACAGGCTTGGTTTTGAAGAAACCTGCTATCTGCTCCTGTTTGGGGAATTGCCTGATGAAAAGAGCCTTAAGGATTTCGAGAAGCATCTTGGCCAGCTGAGAAAACTTCCTGCCGACTTTACACGGGATATGATCATGAAAGCGCCATGCAAGGATCTTATGAACATCCTGGCCAGAAGCGTTCTCGCTTTATACTGTTTTGACGACAATGCCGATGACATTTCAATTCCGAATGTTCTGAGGCAGTGTCTTGAAATGATTGCTTATTTCCCGCTGCTGGCAGTCTATGGATACCAAGCGTATACCCACTATTTTAAAAACAGCAGCCTTTATATTCACAGCCCCAAGCCTGAGCTGAGCACAGCGGAGAATTTCCTTCACATGCTGAGACCGGACAGCAAGTATTCCCGGCTTGAAGCGGAACTGCTTGACCTGGCGCTGGTACTTCACGCCGAGCACGGCGGAGGCAACAACTCTACATTTACGGCCCATGTGGTAACTTCCACCGGGACCGATACCTATTCGGTCATGGCAGCGGCGCTGGGCTCGCTGAAGGGGCCGAGACACGGAGGAGCCAATATCAAGGTAGTACAGATGTTCGAC
>DUSJ01000241.1 GCA_012842645.1 Clostridiaceae bacterium
AGGTGGATGTTATCGATTTCGCAAAAGAAGCCGGCGCCAACTGGGATGACAAGGTCATAAAGGGATTCTGGGACTGGGCGCTGGCAAGACCGGAACTTACTACGAACCTTAATGTATTACTGGATTCGTTCAATTATCTTACGCGTTCAAACACGGTCACAAGGCTGCTATACCAGCAGTTTACCAGGAAAGGAATCAGGTATATACTGAAATATAAACCTGATATCGTTTTCTCTACCCATTTTTTTTGCAGTTCCGTGGCCCTGTTTGCAAGGCAGAGGTATAACCTGCCCTATAAAATTTTCAGCTATATGACGGATCCGGTCAGGGGTCACAACCTCTGGGTAAACCCGGAAATAGAAGCCGTAATCGTGGCTACGCCCGAAGCCTGCGAATACCTTGCCAAACAGGGGGAACCAAGGGAAAAGATAAGAATAATGCCGTTTCCGCTCAACAGGAAGTTCTTTGAAGAGATCGACAGGAAAAGGGAAGAAATACTTAGCGGATTAGGCCTGGACCCAGGAAGGAAGACTCTTTTGGCTACTTCGGGGGGACAGGGGATCGGAGAAACTTCGTTTTATATTAAAAAACTGTACATCAGCAGGTTTCCTTTCAACATAATAGCTGTATGCGGCAAAAACCAGGAACTATACAATGAACTCAATGCCCTTAAGGAGTCTGTCAGGTCGGACGTTCCCATGGCGGTACTGGGATTCGTGGACAACATGCATGAACTTCTTGACGTATCTGACCTGGCTATAGCCAAAGGCGGCGCTTCAACCACGCTGGAGACCCTTGTAAAAAGAGTGCCGACCATATTCACCCATTGCGCAGCCCTCCATGAAAAGGGCAATATAGATTACTGCGTCAACAACAGGATGGGCTGGTATGCCAAAAACGAGAAGGAATTCAATGCAATCATCGACCAGATATTGGGCACAGACATCCTGGAACAGTATAAAAGAAATATCGATGCAAACCCATATATAAAGCTTCTGCCTGATGCGGCCGACAACCTGGCACGCTTTATAGTCAATGAGCTTGAGACACCATATATAAAGCGTCCCCGGTCTAAGAAGATATTTATGCGCAGTATAGTGACGGGTACCAGGATGAATCTTTACAGGCTGAAAACCCGCAGCAGGAGCAACAGGTACAAGATGGCGGGCGGCCAGGGTGTGGATTGATGGAAATAAAAGCGATAGAATACGAGTTTACGATATGTAAAGTCAGGGATCTTGCCAATATTGATTTTGACGATGAATTTTTCTTTATCGGCAGGACAGACGAAGAAAACTCGCTCGTATGCAGAACAGATCGTATTCCGGACAATGTGGTCGAAAGGGAAGACGGCTGGGGAGCGTTCAGGATCCAGGACAAACTGGATTTTTCTCTTATAGGTGTATTATCGCGGATTTCTTCAGTATTGGCAGACCATAATATTGGGATTTTCGTCATATCGACCTTTAATACGGATTATATCCTGACAAAGGCCGAAGATTTTCAAAATGCCCTGAAAGCGCTTGAAAAGGCAGGGTATAAAATATCATAGACCGTTCCTGGCTGTACATGAATAAAAGCGGATACAAGGTTTCCCCGGAGCGGGAACCTTGAGGTCCGCTTTAAAAGAAAAGATGACTATTCGGCTAAGACAACACAAAAAATGTGCACATTAAAAATGTGCACATGGGAGCAATTCTTTAGTTCTACACGTTAAACCTGAACAGGGTCACATCGCCGTCCTGCATCACGTAATCCCTTCCTTCGGAGCGGACAAGGCCATGTTCCCTTGCAGCTGCCATCGAACCAAGGCGGACCAGGTCTTCATAAGCTACTATCTCAGCCCTGATAAAGCCTCTTTCAAAGTCTGAGTGGATCTTTCCGGCTGCCTGCGGTGCTTTCGTGCCTTTCTTTATAGTCCATGCGCGAACTTCCTGTTCACCGGCGGTCAGGAAACTTATCAGGCCAAGAAGCTTGTAACTTGCCTTTACCAGCTTGTCCAGGCCGGATTCGGACAAGCCCAGTTCTTCAAGGAACATCTTTTTTTCATCGTCCTCAAGCTGGGCTATTTCTTCCTCGATCTTTGCGCAGATCACGATGACCTCGGCGCCTTCGGCATCGGCTATCTCCTTTACCTTTGCAATATATGGATTTTGGTCTGCTGTCTGTATGCCGTCTTCCGAGATGTTCGCGCAATAAAGGACCGGTTTGCTGGTCAGCAGGAAAAGCTGGTCCACATATTCCGCCTGTTCGGGTTCAAAGGTCATGGATCTGACCGGTAAACCTTTTTCAAGGGTCTCTTTTATGCTTTCCAGGATCGCGAGTTCCGCCTGGTATTTCTTATCGCCGGATTTCATCTGTTTCCTGGTCTTTTCTATCCGCTTTTCGACAGATTCCAGGTCGGCAAATATCAGTTCAATGTTAATGGTTTCCATATCCCTTGCCGGGTCGACAGAACCGTCCACATGGACAATATCACCGTCATCGAAGCATCTTACTACATGGACGATGGCATCCACTTCCCTGATATGAGAAAGGAACTTGTTGCCGAGACCTTCGCCCCTGCTGGCGCCCCTGACCAGTCCCGCGATGTCAAGGAATTCGATCGTGGTCGGGGTAACCTTTTTGGGGTTGTACATCCTGGCAAGAACGTCGAGCCTTTCATCGGGAACCGCCACGACCCCTATATTGGGATCTATGGTACAGAACGGATAGTTTGCGCTTTCAGCGCCTGCTTTAGTAATCGCGTTGAACAGTGTGCTTTTTCCTACGTTGGGAAGTCCTACAATGCCCAGTTTCATATATATATCTCCACTTCAGTTCAAATAATATGTTTTGATTCATCCGAATTATTATAGCACAAAAACTATGACAGAAGCGTGCGGGAACATAATTTTTAAAGATAAAATACTTACCGGAACAAAGACTATGTTATAATATCCAGAGGAAGGATAAAAGATGGAAGAAAAAATAAGGCTGCAAAAGTACATCGCCCAGTGCGGGGCCGCGTCAAGAAGGCGCGCGGAGGAAATGATCAAAGCAGGCAGGGTCCGGGTGAACGGCAAAACAGTAACCGATATGGGAATTACGGTATCCGGCAGCGACAGGGTGGAGGTTGACGGAAAACCGATAAAAAAGGAAAAGAAACTTGTGTATATAATGCTTAACAAACCTGCCGGCTATGTTTCCACGGTATCTGACCCCCAGGGACGGAAAACGGTACTGGACCTGGTCAAAGGCGTTGAAGAGCGGATATACCCGGTGGGCCGCCTTGATTATGATACTACAGGTCTTCTGATCCTCACCAATGACGGGGATTTTGCATACAGATGCACCCATCCCGGTCATGAGACCAGGAAAACATATATAGCCGAAGTTAAGGGCCTGCCTTCAAAAAGCGCTCTCCGGAGGCTGAGAAAAGGTGTTGTCCTCGATGACATGCCAACTCATCCGGCCGAGGTGGAACTGGTAGAAATCAGGGAAAACAGCGCGGTGCTTAAGATAATCATACATGAAGGACGGAAAAGACAGGTCAGGCGAATGTGCGAAGCAGTCGGCCATCCTGTGCTTGATCTGAAAAGAATTGCCATAGGAAAACTAAGCCTCGGGAATCTTCAGCCCGGTGAATGGAGATACATGACCCAACAGGAAGTAGAACTTGTCAGGGGGATAAAAAATGGAAAACCAACCGAAACAGGTGAATAGAATAAAGCCAATATTTTTCTACTTTAAAGAATCGATAAAGTTTTACGATATCGATCATCCGCCAGCCGCCCAGATCACTTTTGTCCTGCAGCTGGCTGCGATCTTTGGCGGATATCTTCTGGCAAGACCTTATGCGGAAAAATTCGTGCAGTTCTATGAGCAGATATCGAACAAGATTGCATTAATGCTTGAATCCAGGAACTTTGATTTTTCCATTTTAAGCTCTGAACTGGCTGCCAACCTGGTCAATGCCCTCATCGCCATGACGCTCATCAG
>DUSJ01000242.1 GCA_012842645.1 Clostridiaceae bacterium
CCTCGAAATGGGGCGGTTCGGCCGAGATCACCGTTTCAAGCGCGACCAGGAGCCGAATAGATTATGTTGAAAACGAGCCATACCAGATAAGTTTCAGCGGCGGTTACGTGCGGAAAGTATGGAGGGAATCCGTCCTTAATTACAGCGCGAAACTTCCCGAATTCGATAAAAACCGGATGCCTACAGATTACCTTAAGACATATACTGGTTCCCACAGCATGTATACCCCGATTGAGCTGTCCCGGCTAATGGTTCCCGATATCAAGCATCTCAACGGATATTGGGCGGAGGAACCCATAAGCATCCTGTTCGGGCTCGAGGTATTGCCTGGAACCGGCGAGGATTTCAGGCCAACAAAGTATATAACCCGCAGGGAGTTTGTCGCGATGCTCATGAACGCGATAAAGGAAGTCCCCCAGGACCCGGATCTTAAAAAGGCCGCCATTGGCAACAAGAAAACAACCAGCAAAAAAGAGCCTGAAATATCGCCCTTCAACGATATTTCACCGGGAGATCTCTTTTATGAGCAGGTAAAAGCCGCGTACCAGAAAGGCGTGACAAGCGGCAACGGCAACGGGAGTTTTGGCCCCAACCTGTATATAACGAAGGCGGAGGCCGTGAAGATGATCGTATCCGCCCTTGGACTTGAGAACCTGGCTCCCTGGCCGGCAGCAACGACTCCTTTCACCGACAATGACAGCATACCTGTTTATGCCCGGAATGCAGCAGCGGTGGCCAATATCCTTGGAATAATCGAACCTGACCAAAAAGGCGCCTTCAATGCCGGAAAAAGACTGACCAATGAAGAAACGGCCCTGCTGTTATATGACCTTATAAACTACATGGGCGACGAACTTGTCAAGGATTACAGGGATCGTATCATAGATTATTGACTGTGGCTGCAAAACATACTGGTGAAGGATCCGCCGTTTGGATTATAATATACTTGGTTGTTTGAAATCCGGCCATAGCTGGAAAATGGCGGGAAAGAGGTAATTATGAAAAAGCTAAGGACATTTGTCAGTTTGATTCTTGTTATATGCTTCATATTTGCAGCGGCGCCTGTCGCGAGCGCGGGGACATATGATTCATACCTTGGATCGATGCTCGAGTTCATGACAGAAATGTACTATGGAGGCTTTACCGACGAAGAAGGCCTGGTTACAGCGTTGAAGGGCATGTTCTCGGCGCTGGACGATTATTCCGCATTCTATGACCTGAATGAAATGGAAGCCCTGTACACAAGCCTCGACAACAGTTATGTAGGTATTGGAGCGGCCCTTGAAAACGTGCCTGAAGGAGTAAAGATTGTCCAGGTGTTTGAGGAATCGCCTGCCGAAAAGGCCGGCTTGCTCCAGGGCGATATCATAACGGCTGTTGACGGGGAAAGCATAAAGGGCGTTGACAGCCAGATCGTTGCCGCAATGATAAGGGGAGAAGAAGGAACGACAGTAAAGCTTACTGTAAAACGCGGGGATTCCGTACTGGAATTCTCGATAGTAAGAGCTTTGGTTCTGAGAAAAACGGTATATTACAGGATCGAAGGAAGAATAGGTTACATTAAAATAGACAGTTTCAATGACGGCGCTTCCCGCGAGTTCAGAGCAGCCATGGACGAAATGGACAAAAAAGGTATACGCAGGATTATTCTTGATTTGCGCGGAAACACGGGCGGATACGTCGACGAAGCCGTAGATGTTGCCAACGAGCTGATACCCAAAGGAGTAATAACCAAGCTGGATTACAAGTCGGAGGCCTTTAACGACGAGGTATATTATGCAGACGGAAAACACCCTGAATACATAGTCGCAGTACTTGTGGACGAATATACGGCCAGCGCATCGGAAATAGTAGCAGGAGCCCTGGAAGATTCAGGCGTCGGTTTTCTCATAGGCAGGAAGACATTTGGCAAGGGCATTTTCCAGAGCCTGTTCCCTGTACTTACTCCGGAAGCATACAACAAGTATAAAGAGATATACGGTGAAGGATATGTATCGATGATCGAGTGGCTTGCTTACAAGGGCGTGCTGATCAATGACGAAGAGATCTTTGGGGCTATAAAGCTGACCACGGGGTATTATCTTACCCGCAATGGCAGGAACATTCACGGCGTGGGGCTGACCCCGTGCCAGATCATTGAGAACCCGACTAATCCCAACGGGATTCTCCTGGCAGGAATAACACCGCTATCCGGAACCGGGACCATTACGATGAATGCATATAATGATGAGGTATATAACGCGGAGAAGATACTCAGGGCAGCCGGTTACCTTAATGTCGCCCCTGACAGGTTCTTTGACGCTGATACCAGGGA
>DUSJ01000243.1 GCA_012842645.1 Clostridiaceae bacterium
CCAGCTGGAACTTATACGTAAACTCCAGCCCGAGGCAAAAGTAATTGGAATCGTTTATACCACCAGCGAGCCCAATTCAGTCTCAGCCATATCCGAGTACCTTGAAAAGGCTCCCCGGTATGGCTTCACAATAGAGTCTGTGGGCGTGACCCAGCAGTCGGAAGTAACTCTTGCCGTTGATACCCTTATTACGAAGGGTGTGGACTGTTTCTCCAATCTTACCGATAATAACGTGGTTGGCGTGCTGCCTTCTGTCCTGGAGAAGACCAACGATGCAAAAATACCCGTTTACGGCAGCGAAGTAGAGCAGGTAAAGATCGGTTGCGTTGCCGCAGCAGGAATCGACTATTACGAACTTGGCAGGCAGACCGGAAAGATGGCGGCAAAAGTGCTGAAAGGCGAAGCGACCGCTGAAGAGATGCCCTATGAAACCATCACCGAATTCAGCTACTATATTAACTCTGCGGCTCTTGCTGAAATGGGCATAAGCGTGCCGGCCGATATAGCCGAAAAAGCGATAGAATCCGGTAATAAATAATCAGTCTCTATGGGCATACGTTTCATAGCAGATTGAAGGACTTTTGAAAAGGGGGCTTTAGATGAGCAGCTTTTTGGACCTGATTGCGGGTACTGTAACCCAGGGCTTTATATACGCTTTACTATCATACGGAGTATACATAACATACAGAATACTCGATTTTCCCGATCTTACCGTGGACGGCAGCTTCCCCCTGGGGGCTGCCGTAACGGCCGTTTTGCTGACAAAGGGAATGGATCCCTATCTTACCCTTCCGGTGGCGATGGCTGTGGGAGCCCTGGCAGGTCTTGCGACCGGCTTTATACACGTAAAAGTGGGAGTCCGGGATTTGCTTGCCGGCATCATTACCATGACCGGCCTGTTTTCTATCAATTTACAGATTGCCGGTTCAAACCTGGCTGTCGACAGGGCCACTGATACAATATTCACTGCAAAGCCGACCATGGCGCTTTTTGGATCAATGCCCCTTATCTACCGCAAGCTTGTCGTCTCCCTCATACTGGCCGTAATTCTCAAGATTATTCTGGATGTTTACTTTAATACCCAAAGCGGCCTTCTTCTCCGGGCGGTAGGTGACAACAGCACCCTCGTCACCACCCTTGCCAGGGATAAGGGAAGCGTAAAAATACTTGGCCTGGTCATCTCCAATACCCTTGTAGCCCTTTCCGGCGCAGTCGTATGCCATGAACAACGGGCTTTTTCCAGCAACATGGGAACCGGCCAGGTTGTGTTCGGGCTTGCGACTGTAATAATTGGCACGACCCTGTTCAAAAACATCGGTTTTATCAAGGGAACCACCGCTGTCATGGCAGGAAGCATACTATATAAGGCCTGTATCCAGGTGGCCATCAGTCTGGGCCTGCCCGCAAACCTCCTGAAGCTTATCACCGCAGTGCTGTTCCTGATCATACTCATCCTCGGAAAACGCAGGAAAAGCGAGGTGAACGCAAATGCTTGAACTTAAAAACATTGTGAAAATCTATAATCCAGGCACGATAACCGAGATGTGCATATTCGAAGGATTTAATCTTACCGTGGCGGACGGTGATTTTATCTCCATCGTGGGCAGCAACGGCAGCGGCAAGACCTCCCTTCTCAATATTATATGCGGCAGCATCCCCGTGGAAGGCGGCGAGATCCTCATCAACGGCGAGAACGTGACCAGGATGAAGGAATTCAAAAGATACGAAAAGATCGGTCGTGTCTACCAGAATCCCGCCATGGGAAGCTGTCCCAACCTGACGCTCCTGGAAAACATGGCCCTGGCCGACAACAAGGGTAAAAAATACGGGCTGAAGAGAGGCATCAACAAAGCCCGGAAAGATTATTACCGGGAACAGCTCTCCATGCTGGGGCTGGGTCTTGAAGACAAGCTTGAGGTAAAGATGGGCAACCTTTCGGGCGGACAGAGGCAGGCCGCAGCCCTTGTAATGGCTACCCTTACCCCCATCGATTTTCTTATACTGGACGAACACACCGCCGCCCTGGACCCAAAGACCGCGGAAACCATCATGATACTTACTGACAGGATAATAAGGGAAAAGAAACTGACCGCGATTATGGTGACCCACAACCTGCGTTACGCCGTGGAATACGGAAACAGGCTGATCATGATGGACAAGGGCCATATCGTGCTTGAAAGGGCGGGCTCTGAGAAAGAGGCCACCACCGTTAACGGCGTCCTCCACATTTTCAACGAGATCAGCATTGAATGCGGGAACTAAGCAGGGCAACTGATCAGGTTGTATTCCCGATTTCATTCATGGTTCCTGATTCGGGGCTTAGCTTCATATAATCCAGCAATGGCTGGATACTGGCATCGAAAGTATAGAAATAAGGTCTTTCCTGTTTATCGAGCACAAGGAGGATCGGGTCTTCCTTGTCGTTTAAGATTATGAAAACACAATCAAGTGTTTTTATCCCCGCGTCGTTCAATTGCTTCTGCTTTACTTTTACCGGCGGATCGATAGGGACCCTGATCACGTATCCCTTTTCAGGAAAAGGCATGATTTTGGTACATAAGCTTTTTATGCTTTTCACATAGTTAATTACTTCATTCTGCATTTCCATGGTGCTGGGTTTTCTTGCTATGACCCCGCCTTTGGTTATGTCGAATACCTCGATGTTTTTTGAATTATTATTTTCGTTCCTGTCCGTGATATAGGCTATAAAATGTGTATCATCAAACATCCTTGTAATTTCCAGCACAGAATTGTACTTGTTTACGCTTTGAGAAACCTTAACGGCTGCATAGACGGTAATCGCCAATATGCAGAGGACAACGACTGTAAGGAATATTCCAAAGGTTTTCTTCCTGATGCTGATAAAGATCATGCCTTCCACCTCTGAGCGCGGTTATCCGCAACCTGTCATATAAGTTCCGTAGTTAAATCTATGAGAGGCAAAAGGCAATTATACGTTGTCCACCAGGGAGTTCGTTCATTTCGCAAAGGATGACAAGCATCTAAATAATTCATTTACTATTACGCGGCGTGCCTGCATACGGTTTAAGCGGAGCACGGACAGAATGGATTATCATTTTGGAGTTGCATGATATCCTAAACTTTTCAGTGTCTCAAGACCGAGGCCTCGCGACTTTTCATCCTCGAACTGGATTTCAAGGGCACCCTCGTCGGATTCCCTGTTATTGAGTATACCGATATTCTTGATGTTTATGTTCTTTTCGGCCAGCGCTGTGGCTATCACGGCTATTATGCCTGGCTTGTCCTCCACGTCCACAACGATGTCGAAGGTTTTATGGTACAGGTTTTTCCCTTCGGCAAAGGTACTTCTGAGGTCCCTTGCGGATGCAAAGAAGCTCTTAACCTTTTCCCTGTCACCGGCCTGCAGGTCGTTTTCAAAATCCTTCAGGCCTTCGCACAAAGATTTCAGGGTATCCAGAATGATATCCCTGTTGGACAGGCAGATTCCCGACCACAGTTCCGGGGATGATGACGCTATGCGCGTTATGTCCCTGAATCCACCCGCCGCGATGGTTTTCATGATATTGTCAGGGCCGTCAAGCCGTCCGACAAGGTTTACAAGAAGAGAAGCTATGACATGGGGCACATGGCTTATAACTGCAGCTGCCCTGTCATGCTCGTAAGAGGTTATCTCGATGGGAATAGCTCCCATTGCCCTTACAAGTTCCTTAATTATATCAAGGGATCTCTTGTCGGTTTTTTCATTGGGAGTAAGGCAGTAATAGGCATTTTCAAACAGGTTTGCCCTTGAGGCCTCAAAACCGGATTTTTCCGAACCGGCAAGGGGATGGCCTCCTACGAAAGGATTGGTGATGCCTGTTCCGTTGACTATATCCAAAACATCCATTTTCGTGCTTCCGGCATCGGTCAGTATGCAGTCAGGCCGAATATTCCCGGAAAGCTCATGGAGGATATCTTTCATGGCATAAACGGGAACGCAGAGGAATATGACATCGCAATCCTGGAATCCGTCTTTTAATGACAGCGAATGCTCGTCTATTGCTTTTTCGGACAACGCTTTTTCAAGGGTTACTCTGTCCCTGTCCCAGGCTTTTGTAATAAAACCCCTGCCGCTGCGCTTCAAAGCTTTGGCAATGGAGCCGCCGATCAGTCCGAGGCCAACGATTCCGATTTTTGTTACTGATACTTCCATGCTACCTTCTCCTAAGACATAAAGAGACGTAAGACTGTGCGAAAACTAACCACTCATTTTTTGCCGAGGATCCTTGCAGCGAAGAGTATGCCCGCAACGGTTTTGCCGTCATTTATAATCCCCTGGTCTATCATTTCAAGCGCTTCCTCAAGCCTGCAGACCCTTGCAGACACGAACTCGTCCTCGTCAGGCTCCGCTTCGCCTTTCTCCAGGTCAGTCGCCAGGAAGATGTGCAGCATCTCGTCGGCAAAAGCAGGCGCAGGATAAAGCGACATCACCTTTTCGATCTTTCCTGCGGTATAACCCGTCTCCTCTTTCAGTTCCCTCGCCGCGCATTCTTTCGGGTCTTCCCCCTGCTCGAGCTTTCCTGCGGGAAGCTCAAGAAAATTCTTTTCGGCAGCCTTTCTGAACTGTTCCACCAATACGATGCAATCATCGATGACAGGTATTACTACAGCGGCTCCCGGGTTCCTTATGATATCCCTAGAAGCTATATGTCCGTTCGGCAATTCCACAGTCAGTTTTTCAACGTTGAAGATTGTTCCTTCATAAACGGTCTTTTTGGTCAGTGTTTTTTCATAATAGTCCATATTGCTGCTCCGTCTTAATTTTTCTTTCCTATTTCCCTGGCTCTCCTTGTGCATTCTTCCATCGCTTTCATGACGGCGTTCCTGAAGCCTTCCCTTTCCAGCGCCGCCACTGCCTCGATGGTAGTGCCTGCAGGCGAGCATACCATGTCCTTAAGCTCGCCAGGATGCTTGCCGGTATCCAATACCATTTTAGCCGAACCCAACACGGCCTGCGCGGCAAGACGATAAGCCTGACTTCTCTGGATGCCCGATCTCACGGCAGCGTCAGCCATGGCTTCGATCAGGATAAAAACATAGGCCGGGCTGCTTCCCGTTAGGGCAGTCACTTCAGTCATAAGGCTCTCATCAAGCTCCTCGACCTTTCCAGAAAAGCCAAGAAGCTTCATTATCACTTTCTTTTCTTCGCCGGACACCTGGTCGTCCCAGCTTACCAGCGTCATACCCGCTCCGACAAGAGCCGGGGTATTGGGCATGGTTCTTACCACCTTTGCCCGGTCGCCGATGATATTCTTGTAATACTTTATCGGAAGCCCGACTGCAATGGAAACGAGAATCTTTCCGGGCTGAAATGCGGGTTTGATTTCTTCAAGGACCTGATCACAGTATTGGGGCTTTACAGCCAGCACTATTATGTCGCTGTTGCTGACAAGGCTTTTAGCGTCGGGTTCTTCCTTTATCCCCAAATCGCTTACAAGCTTATTCAGGAGCGGTGTGTTGATATCAAAGGCTGAAAGCAGGAATTCATTTTTCGTGTCATTTCCGGCGATGCTTCTTACCAGCGCGCCTCCCATGTTTCCTACTCCGATAAAGCCAACCCTGTATGCCATAAACAACACTCCTTTTTACTCCATGTCCAGCAGGGTTACCTGTTCTACGCCGCTTTCGCTATACGGCA
>DUSJ01000457.1 GCA_012842645.1 Clostridiaceae bacterium
CAGGGATTCTCGTTCTATGATATGGGATATGCATCCTCGCTGGCATGGATATTCTTTGCTCTGATAATGATCGTTACATTGATACAGTACAAGTTCCGCAACGAGCAGGAGGGTGAATAGCATGGGCATGAAGATTAAGCAAGATATTGGACGGGGGACATATCACGTTCTGATGATAGCTCTCAGCCTGGCGATGATTTATCCGTTTATCTGGTCGCTGTTATCCTCCTTCAAATCATCTGCGCAGTTGTATAGTAACAGTCCGCTCAACCCGATACCCAATCCTTTTACCTTGGATAACTACAGACGACTGCTTGAGGTTCTGCCTTTTGGCAAGTTTGTGATCAACTCGGTATTTCTGTCATTGGCTATTCCTTTGTGCATGATTGCTGTCGCATCATTCACGGCCTATGCTCTTACCCGGCTTGAGTTCAGGGGACGAAATGTGCTGTTTATAGCCTTTATCGCCACAATGATGATACCGAGCCATGTGACTCTGATCCCGAACTACAGGATCATAGTCGATATGAAGTTGTATAACAAATTTATCGCTCTGTTCCTTACAAACATGTTTACAGCATCCAATGCATTCAATATCTTCTTTTTCCGGCAGTATTTCCTGAGTATACCCAGGGATCTTGAGAACTCTGCAATCATTGACGGCTGTTCAAGAATAGGTGTATTTTTCAGGATTATCATGCCCAATGCGAAGCCCGCCATTGCCACAACGGCCATCCTATCTTTCCGAAGCGTATGGAATGCATTCCTCTGGCCCATGCTGGTCATCAACGATTACGATAAGCTGACCCTTACGGTAGGGCTTAAATACCTGAAGGAATGGGAACCCAACTGGGCTGTCATCCTGGCCGGCGCTTCCCTGAGCATAGTTCCGATTATCGTTGTATTCCTGATTTTCCAGAAACAGTTCATGTCCTCCAACTTAAATGCCGGATTTGGAGGAAGGTAACTTCATTTGGGATATGACCCGATTATGGGTTAAAAAATAAAGGAGGGAACATTTACATGAGAAAATCAATATTTAAAATCCTGAGTATTGCATTAATCCTGGGGTTGATATTCGGGCTTGCTGCCTGCGGAAACCAGTCAACTCCTGGCCCGGAGCCAGGCCAGTCATCGACTCCGGCACCAAGCCAGGGCTCATCCAACGGAACGCCCAAACAGACCCAACCGGTGACTTTAACGGTGTATACCTGGTGGGATATCACCAAGTACGAGCATCTTCAGACTATGAAAAGTGAATTTGAAGCACAGAATCAGGACATAAAGCTGGAGTTTGTAACAGTTCCGAGCAAGTATGCCGATACAATGATAACAAAACTGGCAGGCGGCGAGATACCGGATGTCATGATGCTTGCCATGGACCAGATTCCGAGATATGCGCTTTCAGGATTGCTGATGCCCCTGGATGATCTGGCCAGCCAGGAGTATAAAGATGCGCTGTATCCTGTGGTGAAAAATGCGCTGACAGTCAACGGCGTTATGTATGCCGCCGCACGTGACGTTACACCCAAGGTTATGTACCTGAATACAAAAATGTTCAGGGACGCCGGCATCCC
>DUSJ01000023.1 GCA_012842645.1 Clostridiaceae bacterium
ATATCAAGGTAGTACAGATGTTCGACGATATCAAGGAAAATGTCAGGGACTGGGACGATGACGAGGAAATAGCCAATTACCTTGAAAAGCTTCTTAAAAAGGAAGCCTTCGACAGATCCGGTCTTATCTATGGTATGGGCCACGCGGTTTATTCGCTGTCGGACCCGAGGGCAGAGATATTCAAGAAACATGTCGGAGAACTTGCCCGTCACAAGGGAATGGAAAAAGAGTTCAATCTTTATTCGAAGATAGAGAGACTGGCGCCTGAAGTGATAGCAAAACACCGCAGAATATACAAGGGCGTCAGCGCCAACATAGATTTCTATTCAGGCTTTGTATACCGCATGCTGGACATACCCGAAGAGCTGTTCACGCCTGTGTTCGCCATCGCGAGGATTGCGGGCTGGAGCGCGCATCGTATAGAGGAACTGGTCAACAACGGCAAGATAATACGTCCTGCTTACAAGAGCATCGCGCCAAGGCGCAGCTACATTCCCATGGCAAACCGCTGATATTGTCACCGGGACGGTTCTGTTTACAAAACGTTGTCACCGGGACGGTCCTTGTGAGTATTTGGGGACGAAGGGTTTTTGCATATTTTAAGCATAAGGGATGGAGACTTTAATGCATTTTTGCGCACAAGTCTCCATCCCTTTTACTCAGGATGACATTCAGGGAAAAACCCTTTCGGCAGTTTCCGGCTGTTCCCCTGACAGGACTCAGACGGTCAGGTAGTGCGTGTCAGGAGTGCATTCGCGTGGGAGGAAGCCTGCGTTGAACCATGGGAAATGGGTTTCCATCTCTTTCATGACATGGACCAGGGTGTTGATATAAGGCTTGTATATAAAATCCAGCACCATCTCGTCATCGATGTGATAATACCAGTTGATGTTGAATTCCCTCCTGCTGATGATGGTAAGGCCGGAAAAATGGTAAAAGACAAGCGGGCTGCCCTCGATATGTACTTTCCCGTTGATTACCGAAACGGTATAGTTCTGTATGTTCCACAATGCGGTATTGGCCCCGGGATTGCGCACCACGTGGACATTTTTGAAATCCTCGGGCCAGCTTTCCACATACCTTTGGTCCCCGAAAACCTTATGGACCGGGTCCTCTTTTACAGGGCAGTATAAGAGGCACTGGCTCTTCCACCTGGAGATGGCGTCATAGGCAGTGGCATCGTTTTTGCAGCCCACAAACCCCGTATTGAATACTCCCGTGGAGCCGTAGTATTTCAGAAAGTCCCTCGAATTCCTGTGATGGGTCAGGAACAGGGAAGCTTCCGGATTTTCCATGAAAACCTGGTCCGGGCTTTCATAAAAGAACAGGTCTGCGTCCAGGTGGGCAAAATAATCGCAGTCCGGATGCTTTTCCATGACGTAATGCAGGGCGACCGGCTTCAAAGTCCAGCAGAATGCCTGATAGGGCCTGTCTTCCCTGGCTCTTTCAAGCATGTCGCTTTGCACGTCCTTCAGCATTATGGGAACCACTTCTTTAAAACCGATTTTATTCAGGATATGCCAGACTATATCATGGACGCAAAGCGTATATAATTTGAAATCTCCTGTAACATTCCTCAGCGACGAAACCAGCGCAAGGTATTTAAAAAAATGATCCTGGGAGACCACTGTTGAAAAATTGCACTTACTCATATTTACCATCCTTTTCTTTTACGGATGTTTTCCGGACACCCCTGGACAGGCCATTAACGGGCCTGTTGGCGTCAAGGAGCATCCGGAAATCAATGCCGAGGGCGGTTTTCATAAGTGACGACAGCTGTTTTACCAGGTCTTCCGCTCCTTCTTCCTTTTCAAGACTTAAGACTTTTTGTACGTAATAGTCCAGTTTATGCGCGACCTTTAAGAAAACTTCCCGGCTGTTCTCTTCCGCAGGCGAAAAGAACCGCTTTCTGAGGACCTGCAATAAATCAAGAAACAGCTCAAGGATATCGTGATACCTGCAGTTCGAAAGCAGTCTGTTAATATCCCCGACAGTCCTGTTGAGTTCCTCCGGTTCTATGTTCATAAGGTCGCTTATGCATACCAGGGGCACGTCGATAAAATATATGTTGTTATACTTGTCACACATATAATTGATGTTGACGATCAGGTCGTCGCCCCTGTAATTGG
>DUSJ01000244.1 GCA_012842645.1 Clostridiaceae bacterium
ATGACAAGTATATTGTTGGCGTAATCGCATGAGACATAGGCTTCCTTGATAATCACCAGCAGCCTGTCATTCATGTTGCCGGTATCGGAATGCATGGCCGAATACCTGTATTTCCCGTCGGGGGTCAGGACCTTTACCAGCCTTAGTTCCTTGATGTCTCTCGAAATGGTAGCCTGGGTGACATCCATTCCCTGTTCCCTGAGTTTTTCTGCCAGTTCATCCTGGGTCTCGATCACATGGTTTTCGATTATATCCAGTATTTTGGCATGGCGATTGTATTTCATACTTCCCCTCCATTTTAACATTCATTATCATTAAGCCATGTCATTTTTACCCAATTTCGGTTTCCATTATGTATCTTTGCCCTTATAACGTCATAAAAGTCAATGTTCTTTATATTCACAAAGTACGAGCTCTCGTCCGATGCTTTTATAATAATCCGGTCATCGGGTTCTATATTGAAGCCTTCCTGCCCGTCGACGGTCAGTATGGCGTCAATTTCGCTTTTATCGTCTACCATTACTGTTACGGTTTTGGTATCGGAAGCTACATACGAACGTGAATGGAGATTGTGCGGACAAATGGGCGAAATGATCATCAGCCGCATATCGGGCTGGACTATGGGACCTCCCGCCGACAGTGAATAAGCAGTCGATCCGGTGGGTGTCGAAACAATGATCCCGTCGCCCGGGAACGAGTCAGTATACTTGTCGTCTATCATGACTTTAAGCCTTAGGATGCGGGACAGGGCCATCCTGGTAACTACCGCGTCATTTATGGCTATATTCTCGTATACCTTCTTCCCGTTTCTCATTACTTTCACATCCAGCACCATGCGGGACTGGACGCTGCACCTGCCGTTTTTCAGGCACTCAATGGCCATATCTATCTCGCTTGTCTCGATTTCGGCCAGAAAACCAACCGTTCCCTTGTTGATGCCCAGTACAGGCTTTTTATAGGGGAATGCCCTGCGGGCTGTACTCAGGAAAGTCCCGTCACCCCCCACGCAGATAATAAGTTCCGCGTCTTCAAAAAGTCTTGATGGTTCAGTCGCAGGCAATCCCGCGCAGGAAGCCGTCTCCGGCGTAGCCAGGACTGTAAAGCCGTTTTCCAGCAGCTTTTCAATGATCCTCTTCGTATGAAGATACCCCGTATCTTTGTTCCTTCCGACTATTACCCCTATAATTTTCAAGCCATACTCCACCCAATACAAATGTATCTTTATTATACATAAGTTTCGTATATTAATACAAGTGTCCGCAGCCATGAAGCAGGGGGACGGTTCCTCTGCTTCATTATAGAAGTATAATGTTCTCTTGCACTTTTATTATATATTATCTATAATATTGGAAAAATAGAATAAGGTGGTGATAAGGATGCCCCGCCGTGCAAGAGAAAAAAGTGAAACCGGAATATATCACATAATGATAAGAGGTGCCAATAAGCAAGAAATTTTCCATGACAACGAAGACAGATCAGTGTTTCTGGATATGTTAAAGGAAGTCAAATCTATTTCTGATATCAAAGTCTACGGCTGGTGTCTTATGAATAACCATGTTCATTTACTTTTGAAAGACAGCAGCGAAGGCATCTCGTTAACCATGAAACGCTTGGGTGTCCGCTATGTATGGTATTATAATCAAAAATACAAAACAACAGGACATCTTTTTCAGGACAGATTTAAAAGTGAATGCATAGAAACAGACAAATATTTGCTGACAGTAATAAGGTACATACACCAGAACCCCATCAAAGCACAATTGGTAAAGAAACCCGAACAGTGGCAATGGAGCAGTTGTCTTGGTTACTATGGCGGTAGGGTTTATCCTTTAAACCTTTTAGATGCTGAGTTCATACTTGGAATGTTTTCAGAAAACAGGAATGAGGCAATAGAAAGGTTCAGAAAATTCAACGACCAGGAAAACAATGATATATGCCTGGATGAAAATAATAATGAAAAATTGAAACTATCCGATGAAGAAGCGAGACTCGCAATCACAAAATTACTTAATAAATATGAAATAGCGCAAATAAAAAGTCTTCCCAAAAAAGAGAGAGATGAAAAATTACGAATGATAAAAAATATAAAAGGTATAAGCCATAGACAAGCTGCACGAATTTTAGGGATATCTCAAAATCTGATTTTTAGAGCATAAGGACAGTTCTCATCTCAAGGAAGCAAGGGATTTATCTGGTTAATTTTGGTTATTTAAAGCAGAAGAACCGTCCCCGTGCTTCAAACAGGTTAATTTTGGCAAAATGAAGCAGAGGAACCGTCCCCCTGCTTCAAACGTGGAATTTTTTGATGAGATATGCTTTAAGGTCATCATTACGGTGCACTATGAACAGGAACACAGCGGTGGGGACGAACACTGCCGCCGTTATCGGAGACCATGTCAGGTTCAGTTTCGACACATAAAGATTCACCAGCGCATCGATCGATATGAAAACAATCACTGCAATGATCAGGGTTATTCCTGCCGCCAGCAGGGGCTTGTTTTTGTACAGGTTTTTCATTAAAACGCAGATGGCGGCTGCGACAGTCAGGAATACAAGAATCGGCAGGGCCAGCTGCAGGAACCATCTCGCTTCGCCTGTAAGCAGATCGATGGCAAAAAGGAATCCGGCCGTGCCCAAAAACCAGGTTGCAAGCACGAGATAGCTCCTTTTCCATGTAAACGCCACGGGTCCCGCCAGGTAAACCCACACCAGGAGCAGGGAAAGGGCGGGATAGTGGGACCACTTCGGGAAAGAGCCGGAATACATATCAAGCGACATCAGGAATACCGCTATGGTCAGCATGTCCATGGTAACGATCTGGAAAACGGTATGGCCTTTAAATATGGCCGGATACGCTATCAGCAGCCAAAGAAGCGCCAGCGACGTTATAGGATAAAAAGACCATGTTATGGTCCTGTTCACCGTTATGTCGACAAACAGGGTTACAAGTATAGGAAGCAGTATTATAAAAGTCACGAGCAAAAGAAAGGATTTGCTGGGCACAAGGTCTATACTCGGGCGTACGTTCCTCGGCATGCGGTCCAAAAACAATGTCACCCTTTCGGACGGATCAATTTCGTCAGGCAAAATCACCTCGGTATTGCAAAGAGGACAAGCCTTGCAGCCTTTCTGCAACTCTACTCCGCAACGGACACAGTATGCCATACCTACCTCCATCTCCTACCAACTATAGTTAGTATCTATCTTAACATGAATTCCCATTTTGACCAACCTGGTGAAGAAAAGCCTCTCCAGGTCGGGCTCCTGTATGTTCCTGGCAAAGTTTATAACCAGCTTGTCTCCAAAGCTGCAGACTCCGCAGCCGGTTTTGTTTATGGGATTGGTCCCCAGGATGAAATCTATCTGGTCGACTTCCTTAGCCATCCCTTCCGGCAGCTTAATAAGTCCCAGGTTGGAAAGGGTTCCCGAGCAAAGGTTCTCTCCCAGCCGCGAATACAGGAACGGCATCAGGAGTTTTTTCAGGAACAGGGGGATGATCCTTACAAACCAGTTCCGCTGACCTCCCACATTCCTTGAAAGATGCCTGCTAATCGCCTTTTCATTGGTCTGGGTTATCAGGGTTTCCCGGACAATCTGGAGTATTTCGTCAAAGCTGTACTTGCCGAGCCTCGGATCTATCTCGGGCATGACGAACAGTGAAAAGTTCCTAAGTGTCTTGCTCGGATAGATCGACCTCATGTTTACGGGCACCTGGACGGCAATCGGGCGTTTTTTCGTGTTGTTCACGATACGACTGTCCTGGAGTTCCTGCAGCGCATCAATATATACTGCCACAAGAAGGGTAGTAAGCGAAACATTTCTCTTCTTTGCTTCGCCCAGTATCTTCTGCACCGGTATTACGCCGGTGGTAATCCGGATGGCCCCCGGACGAAGGAGTTTTCCCTTGATATGAAAAGCTTTTTTCCCCTTGTCCGGCAACGGAAGAGGACTTTTATAGAAACGGTTATACGCATCCTCGGCAGCCTCGTCAGGCAGAGGACCTGCCGGTATATCTCCCGGATCTCCCACATCCTTCCCCGAACGCTTCAGGTAATCGTGCACCAGCGCTTTCAGGAAAGTGAGAGCGCCTGTGCCGTCAGTCAGCACATGGCAGAATTCCACGGCTATCCTTGACTGCCAGTAACGGACCCGGAACAGGAACCTGGTACCCAGCCTCGGATGCAGCCTGCCCAAAGGATACCGTACATCCTTTTCTATACACGGCAGCTTCGGGTTATGTTCAAGGTAATACCAGAAGAACCCCTTTTTCAGCCTGACCCGGTAAAACGGGAAGTTCACGATGACCGCTTCGAGGGATTTTTGCAGTATCTTCGGGTCCACAGGCTCCTTCAAAGTCATGGATATACGAAACATAGTGGTTATCCTGTCGGACTGTATGGACGGATAAATAAGCGCCGCATTGTCCAGGCGATACCATATATGCTGCTCGTTATGTTCGTTTTTTCTTGCTGTGTCTTTGCTCACCCGGATAACCCCTCCTGAAAATCATAAAGTCAAATTTCCGCCGCTAAATGATGCAGGAATCTATACTGTCAAAGAGCTGGCTCAGCGAATCCCTGTTATGGATAATCCTGACTGCCTCTGCAAACAGGTGGGCCACCGATACCACCTTTACTTTGGGATGGTCGAGGACTGCCTCGTTTTCAACCGTGTCTGTAACAATCAGTTCTTCTATGGCGCTGTTCTCAAGGGTCCTTAAGCCCGTTTCCCTGAGCAGCGCATGGGTTACGCACGCATATATCTTTTCCGCGCCATGTTCTTTTAAAACACGTGCCGTTTCCGCCAGCGTCCCGCAGGTGATGGTAAAATCGTCGACGATTATGGCGTTTTTCCCTTTAACATCCCCAATTATCTCAAGCACTTCCGCATTTTCATCATGGCAGATTCGCATTTTGTCACCTATCGCCACCGGCACTTTCAGGGCTGTCGCATATTTCCTGGCATTCTTGGCGAAACCCGCGTCAGGCGACACAACAACTGCATTTTCAAT
>DUSJ01000245.1 GCA_012842645.1 Clostridiaceae bacterium
CATGCCATAATATATATTTTTCTTAATATATTAGTGTTCCTGTTCAGGAATACGCTTCAGAGTTTTCACACAGCTAAATGAACACGCGGGAGGATTATGGCATGGATGTGATCGAATCGCTTATGAAGCTTCAGCTAACAAGGCAGGAAGCAACGATCTATTCCATTTTAATAAACGAAGGGCCGATGACGGGATATGAAGTATCGAAAATTTCAGGGATATCCCGTTCAAACACTTACTCGGCCCTTGCAGGGCTTGTCGAAAAAGGGGCAGCCTATATTACCGAGGGTACCTCGACCCGTTACATACCCGTTGATCCGGCCGAACTGTGCGACAACCGCATACAGGAGATCAGTAAAATCAAGAGCTTCCTTTCAGATAATTTAAAAGCCCGTTCTGACGATCCTGAAGGCTATATCACCATCAGGGGCGAGAAGCATATCCTGGATAAGATGAGGAATATCATCAGGAACGCAAAGGAGCGCGCTTACATCTCGGTTTCGCATAAAATACTGAAAGAGCTCAATGATGAGCTTGCAGGCGCAGTCCGGAGGAAACTGAAGCTGGTCATCATTACGAATCCTCCCTTTGATTTTCCCGGCGCTATCATATACCATACCGAAAAAAAGCAGGAGCATATAAGACTGATAGCCGATTCATCGGTGGTTTTGACTGGGGATATAGAGGACAGCGTTCACTCCACCTGCCTGTACTCGAGGAAGAAAAACCTGGTCGACCTGTTCAAGGAAGCGATGAAAAACGAGATTACGCTGATAGAACTTTCAAGCAATAAATAAAGGAGAAATGGTATGTTTATATCCAACGATATGTGTTTCAAGCTGAAAGAAAAATACGGCACGCCGCTTTATGTTTACTCCGAGGAAATCCTGAGAGAAAGATGCAGGGATATGAAAAACCTGCTTTCCAACAGGAATGTCAGGATAAACTATTCAGCTAAGGCCAATACCAACCTTGAAATACTGAAGATAGTAAGGGAAGAAGGCCTTGATGTGGACGCCATGTCTCCCGGGGAGATATATATAGAGATGATGGCGGGATTCGGGCCGGAGCAGATCTTTTATATCGGGAACAATGTATCCGCTGAAGAAATGAAATATGCCGCCGAGAGAAACATATTGGTAAGCGTGGATTCCCTTTCCCAGCTTGAAACGTACGGAAAGATAAACCCGGGAAGCAGGGTTGCGGTGCGTTTCAATCCCGGCATCGGCGCAGGACATCATGAGAAGGTCATAACAGCGGGCAAAAAAACAAAATTCGGGGTCCAGAAAGAATTCATAGAAGAAGTAAAAGCCCTTCTCAAAAAGTACAACCTGACCCTGGCCGGGATAAATCAGCACATAGGCTCCCTTTTCCTTGACGGGAAAGCATATGTGGACAGTGTCAGGCAGTTCCTTGAGATCGCCGGGGCGTTTCCGTCATTATCATTCATAGACCTTGGTGGAGGTTTCGGGGTACCATACCGTCCGGATGAAAAGCCCCTTGATCTTAAGCAGCTGGGGAAAGACCTCGACAAGGTTATAGAGGAGTTCCTTGCTGAATATCCTAATAAAGACGTAGTTTTCAAGATCGAGCCAGGCAGGTACATAGTAGCTGAATGCGGCATACTGCTGGGGACCGTTCACTCCGTCAAGAAGAATTACGGGAACACGTATATAGGGACGGACATAGGCTTCAATGTCCTGGTACGCCCGGTCATGTACGATTCCTACCATGAAGTTGCCGTGATAAGAAAAAATGGCGATATTAACGACGGTGAAGAAGTTGCCACCATTGTGGGTAATATATGCGAAACGGGAGATATCCTTGCAAAAGACCGTCTCCTTCCGAAGGCTGATATTGATGATATGGTGGTTGTCTTCAACGCGGGCGCATACGGCTATACCATGTCCTCCAATTACAACTGCCGCTTAAGGCCTGCTGAAGTCCTGATAGACAGGAACGGGAAAGAC
>DUSJ01000246.1 GCA_012842645.1 Clostridiaceae bacterium
GCAAATATGCTGTATCTTTTAGCGGGGGTTCTGGGTTTCCTTGTGCTGGGGATTTTCTACGGCAGCCAGATCCTGATACATAAGTATTTAGTAAAAGACAGCAAAGTGGCGGAGGCTTTTTCGCCGCTTATTGCATCACTGGTTCCCACGGTATTTGTTCTAATGTGGAAACAGGACTGGTCGCTTCATCTTGATAAACTGTTGATTCCTGAATATTGGGGAATCATCCTTTTGACTGAAGCAATCGTATGTGTTCTGGTCATTGCCTTTATTGACAGAAAATTCGAAATAACGACCGGAAAAGAGCTTTTCCTGATGTGCGTTGAAGCAGGTGCCATGGAAATCCCGCAAAGGTTAATGATGCAAAATTTCATATGCCTTCTGCTGGGGGCATGGGGAATGGACGCAAGGTTAGGAATACCGATAAACGGGTTGGTATTCTGCGCAGGAATATTTGCTCAGGCGTTAATAGTAAAGGAAAGAAACCATTTCCGGCTGATAATAGAAATGCTTGCGTCTTTTACTTTCTCCCTTGGAGCAGGATATGTATATTATTTCTCAGGATGCCTGATTTACTGTATTGCTGCGCATATGGCCGAGCGTTTTATCACCGTAAAGTATGCAATTAAGAAGGCTGCAAAATCCAGTAGTCAATAAAGGCGAGAGATCGTCATGCCATAAGATAATTTAAGAGTTAATTGCCTATTTTGTAACAATTACTTTTCCGTCAGAGTCCAACAGCGGTGTTATTCCTCCCGCATAGCCCGCTTTCCATACCAGATAATTCACACCGGTTTCTTTGTCTACAAGGATCTGGCGAATTCCCTCATCTTTTAACTGAGAACCTTCTTTATGCATTACAATGAATCTGTTATATCTGTTCAACATAATATCTCCTCCTCCAAATTAATATTTATATTTTACTAAATTCTGAGCTAAAAAAACAGTAACACCTGCCGAAAAAACAGACAGGACATTTATGGTAAAATAATTAATGAGGATGAAATATGGACATAAAACTATTTATTCAAGCGATCGGTAAATTCATATTAGGATTATTCCTATTGGCGCTTTTACTTTTTATTCCTGCAGGAACGCTGAACTACTGGAACGCGTGGCTGTTAATGGGTATACTTTTTATTCCCATGTTTATTGCAGGAATTGTATTGATGTTTAAAACCCCGAACTACTTAAAAAGCGTCTTACTGCAAAAGAAAAAGAATCTGAACAGAAGAGTGTTTTACTACTCAGCGGCTTAATGTTTATCTGTGGTTTTATTTTGGCAGGATTGGACTTTCGTTTTAAATGGCTGATACTGCCTGAATGGCTTTCAATAACGGCAGCTGTTGTATTCCTGCTGGGGTATCTGTTATATGCTGAGGTTTTGCGCGAGAATACATATCTGTCAAGAACAGTTGAGATCCAGGAAAACCAGAAGGTCATCGATACAGGGTTGTATGGGGTTGTAAGGCACCCAATGTACTTATCAACATTACTGCTCTTTTTATCGATGCCTTTAGTACTTGGTTCTTTGTTCTCTTTTATAATCTTCCTGATTTATCCTGTTATAATCATCAAGAGAATTAAGAATGAAGAGCAGGTGTTGGAGAAAGGACTTGAAGGTTATTCGGAGTATAAAAAGCGGGTCAAGTACAGACTCTTTCCTTTTATCTGGTGATTTGAAAGGATCTTATCCATGTTTCAGCTATTGGTAGCTAAGAATGATCTGATTTCTAAGTAATTCCATACGATCATAAAAAAATAGTGGTATAGTATATATGGACAAAGGTTCCATAAAGGAGGTACATATGAATTTTAAAGCTGATTTTGAACGTTTTGATAAATTATATCCCGTAAAAAGCAAGCAGATAAACGGACTAACATTTAACTACAGGTTTGGCGGAAACGGAGAAAAAACTTTGGTTTTGCTGATAGGCGGACTTGGGATATCAGACGCTTTCTATAATCATTTTGTGGCGTTTGCCGAATCATTTACTGTCCTGACATTTGATTATCCGACCGAAACATGCCGGAATTCTGTGCTGGCAGACGGTATTGCGGAACTGATTAAATCTTTGGATCTTAAGAATGTGTTTTTGGTCGGGCAATCATACGGCGGGCTCATTTCACAGGTCATAGCGAAACGGCATCCAGAGCTTGTGTCAGGCCTGGTTTTGTCCAACACGGGTTGCCTTGATTCTTGCATGGAAGAAGAAGCCCGGAATTACATGCTTCAAATGATGGCAGGACTTCAGAAATCCATCCGGCTGGTACGTGTTATCCCTATGCCATTATTCAGAAGAATACTGCTGAAACGTCTGGAAAAACATTTTACACTCTGCACGCCGGACGAAAGACAATATATGACCGACCTTTTCAGTTATGTACTGGGCAGGATGACCAGGAAGCATGAACTTAACATGTGCAGGCTTATGATTGACCTGAGTAATGAGACCGACATACAAAAAAGCCATTATACTTATCTTGACAAAAAAGTCCTGCTTTTGCTTTCCGAGGATGACAATACATTTGGAGCTCCGGTAAAGCAAGCATTAATTAGAATGATGCCCAACCCGGTTGTCAATACTGGTATAAGCGGGGGTCACCTTGCTTTGATATTGAAAACCGATATGTTTATTGATACTGTTAAGAATTTTGTTGATTCAATTGAGTAACTTTAAGTTGGAAGATGATTTGCCTGTGTATATTCCATAATGCTTCAGAAAGGAGCGTGCCATGATGAAAAGGTTAAAAATCTTAGCCATAGTTGGATCTTTCCGAAAAGACTCATTCAATCGGCAACTGGCATTGGCTGCGAAAGAAATCATAGGTGACAGGGCTGATTTTGAGATACTTGAGTACGAAGATGTGCCATTCTTCAATCAGGATATTGAGCATCCTGCGCCAAAGGCAGTACAGCGTGTTCGCAATACTGTAAAGTCCGCTGACGGCATATGGTTCTTCACGCCTGAGTACAATCACTTTTTCCCTGGTGTACTGAAGAACCTCATTGACTGGCTTTCCAGGTCCGCAGATGATTCGGAGCCTCAGGTCCTTGACGGAAAGCCTGCGACCATCAGCGGAATCTCTCCCGGGATGTCAGGAACCGGAATAGCACAGGATCACCTGGTTACACTCATCAGCTTTCTGAACATGGACGTCATGAATAATCCCCGTGCGGCCGTACCCAACGCCATGCAGCAACTTGACAGCGAAGGCAGGCTGATACTGAGTGAGGACAGTTACGAGTTTCTCGGTGACCAGGCTAATTCTTTTCTGAATTTTATAACCAAGCGAATGGGGCTGAATGACCGGGCCTGAAAAATTGAGGTGTGAATATGGAGAAATTGAGCGATCTGCCCAACATAGGCAAGACACTTGAAATGCGACTGATAAATGCAGGAGTGCCTGATTCCGGGACCTTGAAACGGATGGGCAGCAAAGAAGCCTTTACCAGGCTGAAATCGATTGAAGGCGATACCTGCTTCAACACCCTTTGTGCCCTTGAAGGTGCTGTTCAGGGCATCAGGTGGCATAATCTGAGCAGTGAAACCAAAAATGAGCTGAGAAGCTTTTTTGACTCGACAAGATAATAAGTCCATAAGAGATGGTCGGCACAGAATTGTAACAAAAAATGGATTATGCTAAAATTATAGCATTAGCGCCGAGTAAAGGAGATTAATTTATGTTAATTGCAAGACCTCCCTGTTAACTCCTGATAAGTATATGCTTACGAGCTCCTCCTTTTTATTTTGCTGTTATCATTGGGCAAAATTGAGGAAAGGAGCTTGAATATGAATTATATCAACAATGTCTGGAAGCTCTATGCTATCCGTTTCTTCCATAACCTGATACCGGCCTATGTGATCGAAAGGCTGTTTTGGGAAGAGAAAGGCATGACCATCCTGATGGTGGTCTATGCTGAGATCATATATGCAATAACTGTCATTTTGCTTGAGATTCCAAGCGGTATTATTGCCGATAAATGGAGTCGTAAAAAGATGATAGTTATTGATGGTATTCTGGGTTGCTGTGAACTGCTGATACTGATATTCGCGACTCATTTCTGGCACTTTGCCGCCGCGATATTCCTTGCCGGAATTGGGAGAGCTGCAAGCAGTGGGGCTGAAAACGCTCTTCTTTATGATACGTTGCTTTCCCATGGCAAAGAAGATTCCTATGAAAAGTGCCTCGGACGTTTGAACGCCTGTGATTTTACTGCAGCGGTCCTGGCAGCGCTAAGCGGAAGCCTGATGGCGGGTTGGTTCGGGTTCGAATTCAACTATTGGGTGTCTGTTGCCGGGATGTTTGGTTCCACGCTCATTTCGCTTGTCCTGGACGAACCCGTTTTGAAGAGCAGAACCGATGAGCATATAGCGATTTGGGATTACGTAAAAGAATCAGTGCTGTTTTTCAGAAAACATGAGGGAGTATGCCTTGTACTGCTTTCCGGAATGGTTGCAGGAGCGGCGCTTAATTATATTGATGAATTCTGGCAGCTTTATATCAGCAGGCTTGGTGTTCCTGTAATATATTTTGGTTTGTTCTCGGCCGGGTTGAGTTTTTTAAGGCTTCCGGGAAATGTGCTTGCCTATAAGATAAGGTCAGGGATGAGTTATAGGTCATTGATATCAGTGATACTCCTTGTCTTCGCTGCCGGGCTGTTTTATTTATACGCAGTCAGGGGATACAGCAGCCTGATAGTAATTCTCCTTATCTGTCTTGTATCAGGTGTTATAGAACCTTTAGCCAGCGGGTATTTGCACCATCGAATTGATTCTTCAATGAGAGCTACCATAGATTCGTTCCAGTCTTTAGGATTAAGAGCGCTGAATGTAATCGTAGGATTGGGTTTTGGTTTCTTCTCGGCAAGATATGATGTTTTTGGCGGCTATGGGTTTATATCTTTCATTTGCGGCGTATACCTCATATGCTTTTTATTATCATCAAAAGATGTAGTAGAATAGGTAAATCCAATCAAACTTGACAAATGTAATTTTAGTTGGCAGGACGATGATGTGGGATAAGGTCGCGTTACAATATGCGAAGCTCTTTATTGATACCCTGAATAAACACAGGATAATGGACAGCGCGGTGGTATGATGAAAAAGCGCTACATAAAAACTGGTCAGGCATATAAGGCCTGACCAGTTCATATTTATGAGCACGCAGAACATAATCAGATCGTCCACTGGTCATGGATTATCCCGACAAGATACCAGGTATCGTCCTTCTTTTCGAAAACGAGCCTCAGGCTTTTCCAGTCCATGCCTTCGTATTTGGGATCAATGCCGGAAAAGTAAAATTCAACAATCTCAGCGTCTTTATATACTTCAAAACTGTTGTTTACAGTGTTTCCCCTGCCAAGGGTCTCGTTGACGCTTACCTGTTCCGCGTTCAGAAAGTCCGCGTCATATATGAACTCCCTGTGATAGTCCCGGAAAGTCAGTTCGATAGGATCGCCGGTACCGTCGTAATATCCCCAAAGGTAAGTCTTTGTGTCGGCTGCCAGGTTCCTGACCTCATCAGCGGTGAATACGAGATCTCTTTCAACATCTACAAATGCGTACGGAGAGAAACGGACTCCCTTGTCAGGATGTACGGCGTCAGCCAGTTTCTCCATATCAAAATTTTTAATGGCAGTAAGAACTTCTGTAGCCATGTCTTCAACTGAAATTTCCTGGCCATTACCGGAACCCGGCTGAAGCGTGGCTGTCTGGTCTTCCGAATGACCCGGCTCACTGCCTGGCGCGACGGGACTCTCTGCATTTTTCCGTAAGGCGCTGCAGGCTGCAAATAAAAGTATGAATACCGGAAGTAAAAGTGTCGCAATTATCTTTCTCTTCATAATTCTCCTTATCCTTTGTAAAATGTTTTTTCTATTATAAATCATAACATATGTACCATAGCGGTGTATATATCTGCCACAGCGGCATCAGTATCAAATCTGGACCCTTCATTGGCAAGCGCCCTCTCCTTCTGTCCTGACTCGTATCATATAATATTTATACCATAAAAACACCGGGATTTTATTTAAAAAAGAAATAATAAAAATAAAAGGCCAGGCTAATCAAGCCTGACCCCTTTGTCAAATGTTTTGATTTTATCTATGGTTTCATTGACTTTAACTATTTCCAGCGACTCTTCCAAACACTCGGACCTATAGAACTGTTTCAGGCGAGAAGAGCATTTTATGCCGGTATCTTCGGAAACCTGGAGTTGCTTAGCCATTGCTCGGATCATGTCAAGGAAATGACTGACCAGAAGAGCAATTGAGGGCTTTCGTCCCATTTCCAGTTCCATGTCTGATACCTCCTTATAACTTGTAGTTAGCCGCATTTATAACTTTAATGTCCTTCAGACTGTCTATCCCTCCCAGGAAATTGCCGATCAAATCACCCAGGCTGCTTTTTCCTTCTTTTATACTGCTGATGGCATCCTCCAGCCTTTTGGCGGAGTCCTCAATATTAACCACATCATCAGCCACCTGTTCCACGGCGCTTCTTTGCTCAGGAGAGCAGCGGACATTGACACAGTCCTTTAGTTGAAGCCGTTCAAGGATTAGTTCGGGTGAAACATCACTGGCAATGCTAACATTGACACAATCGATGACAGTGATACCGCCCGGGTTCTCACTGAGCATCCTGTTGTCGATGTATAACTGTATTTTATCCATTATGCACTTGTCACGAACTATCTCCAGGTTCCTGTATTCGGCGTTGATACTGAAGAACACTTCCTCCAGTGAGCCCGGGAGACGAACACTGCCATTGACATAGAGATAATCAAGTTGTTTCAGAAGTTCCCCGTCATCAGGACCGACAGCCAGATCGCCCCGGATATAAAGCTTTGTGCCGTACTTAAGCAGGAGAGATTTGGACAGCGTCACATCATCATCGATGAACCTGCAGCCGTCGGGAACCGTAATGATCTCGATGCTATCCTGGAACAGCGGAAGGGAGGATTCGAGCAGGGACTCTGCTACAATTGCTTTATTGGTTATAAACTGGACACCCTTGTTGACCATTTCACCGATATCGAGTTCAGGATCGACGATAACAACACACTTTTGCGCGTAGTATTTTGAGTTTTTACAACGTATTATAAATGTTTTGTCAACTATAAAAACCTTATTAAGCATTATCGCATCGTCAGGGTAACAGGTCGTGCTTCCGTTTACCTTAAGCATGCCAAGACTGGATGCCATACTCTCGGGATACGATACACTGCCGTTTACGCATATGGATACAAATCTGCTTACAGCCTTTTCGGCTCCCGGTTCAATGGTAAGTGACCCGTTTACCATGAGAACAGCAGGTTTCCCTTCCGCATCTGACGCATGAATTGCATGTTTCCCGTTAAATGACATCAACTCGACATCTTTGTCAATTTCAACAACATCAGAGCAGTTCATCACTACATTGTACTTGTGGAGAAGTTTGCCGGACTCGGGAGTAGTTACTACGATTGCGGCGTTTATCGTAATGTTCTCGTAGCTTTCAAGTGTTTCCTCACTGACATTCCTTGCATCACACAAAGAAGTATTGATGACCAGTTTTTTCTTTTCCATAATGATACCATCCTTTCCTATTCAAGCATTTTTCTTAATTTTGCCCTTGCGGAAGCAAGCCTTGATCTTACTGTGGCAGGCGGCAGATCAAACATCTCCCCGAGTTCCGTAGCATTATAACCTTCAAAATAACGCATTTGGAACAAGGTCCGCTCATTTTCCGGGAGCTGGCTGCACAACAGCTGCACAGTGATATTGGAATAATCGTCTTCGCTGAAGCCTTCTTCCTCGGGTTCCGAATATTTTGCCATCTTCCTGGCATTGTCAATGATTATGTTCTTAGCGGTCTGGTAGAGCCATGCCCTGCATTTGTATTCAGGCAGGTCATTGAGGATGTGCGAGTTGGCCAGTGCGCGCAGAAAGGCTTCCTGAACAACATCCTCGGCTAACGCAGGATTCCGGGTGACAGAATGGCAGAAATAAATCAGTTGGCTGTAATATTTCGAGTAAAGCAGTTCTATCATTCCGGCACCCCTTATCTTGATCCTTCGTTCTGCATATATAACGAATGAAAAACGACAAGTGTTTAAAAAAATTTAAAAATTTTTTCTCAATTCATCAGATTCCCGGGATCACTATATCTTAATCATGAAAGTGAGCGATATATAGCCTTTTTTTGATTGCAGCGTTAAAATATTTATACAAATGCCTTTAACCGGAATAACTTAAGACGGCAGGGATTGTAAATGGCAGGGGGAAAAGATATAAACAGGGTATTCGTATATGGGACTTTGATGGAAGGATTCCGGAACTACAAAAAATTTCTTAAAGGTAGAATAAACCGTATAATCCCGGGAAAGACGCATGGATTGCTTTATCATCTGCCCGAAGGATACCCGGCTTTGCTTGAAGGGAAAGAAGCAGTAGAAGGTGAAATAATGGAGCCTGTTGATGAAAAACTTTTGAAGGCTTTGGACAGGCTGGAGGGTTATTCCGAGGGAAGATCCGGAAATTTGTATGTCAGAGTTGCCAGGAACATCATGACAGTGAAGGGGGAAGAGATTCCCTGCTGGGTCTACTTCTACGAAAATGAGAGACATGCAAAGGAAAAGGGGATCCTGGTTCCCGGCGGTAACTGGAGAAAGTTCATGGAAGAGAGAGCGGAAAACGGTTTTTATCGGAGATGGTGATAATGAGAAATGACGACGTTTACTTA
>DUSJ01000024.1 GCA_012842645.1 Clostridiaceae bacterium
CCTGAAACGAGCGTGAACTTTTATGACAGCTGAAATTCTTGCAGTCGGCACCGAGCTGCTCATGGGGCAGATCTCGAACACCAATGCACAATACCTTTCCAAAAGGCTAAATGACTTAGGTATCAATGTTTATTTCCACAGTGTCGTCGGGGATAACGCCGCGCGCCTTAAGGAAAGCCTGAAGACGGCCCTGGGCCGTTCCGACATGGTTATCACCACAGGCGGGCTGGGTCCTACCCAGGACGACCTCACCAAGGAAACAATAGCCGAGACCATGGGGCTTAAGCTTGTCCAGAACGAGGAAATATACCAGGGCATAAAGAACTTTTTTGAAAGAATTAACCGGCAGATGCTTGAAAATAACATAAAACAGGCATATATCCCGGAGGGCGCCATGGTTATACCGAACAACAACGGGACAGCCCCGGGATGCATCATTGAGAAGGACGGCAAGACCGTGGTCATGCTGCCCGGTCCGCCCAAGGAAATGGTACCCATGTTCGAAGAGACGGTTTTCCCGTACCTTGAAAAAAGGACGGGCCAGACTATCGGCTCAAAGATGCTCAAGGTATTCGGGATAGGCGAGTCTGAGATGGAAATGAAGATAATCGATATCATCGGGGCACAGTCGAACCCGACCATCGCGCCTTACGTGAACATGGGAGAAGTGACAGTGCGGGTCACGGCAAGGTGCAGGGACGCCGACGAAGCCGAGAGGATGATCAATCCCGTCATTGAGAAGATAAGGGAACGCCTTGGCACCTGTCTTTATTCCGTGAACGGAGAATCCCTCGAAGAAGTGGTCGTTAAACTTATAATAGAGAAAAACATAAGCATCTCGGTAGCCGAATCCTGTACCGGCGGCATGCTGGCATCCAAGCTTGTCAATGTGCCCGGGGTGTCCAAAGTATTCAGCCAGGGCTTTATTACTTATTCCAACGATGCTAAAATTGATTTGCTCGGGGTTTCTCCCGAGACCCTGAAAACCTTTGGGGCGGTCAGCCGGAAAACAGCCATGGAAATGCTCAGAGGCCTGATCAGGAGAACGGGTACCCGGGCGGGTATAGCCATCACCGGCATAGCAGGCCCTGACAATGCGGCTGATCCGGTTCCCTGCGGCCCGGCCATTTGCACGGGTCATTCAAGGAAATCGGGCAAACCCGCGGGACTGGTCTATATCGCGGTATACCTGGACGGAAAGACCGAGTGCGTCGAGCTTATGCTCAATGGCGACAGGGAAAGGGTAAGGCACATGTCATGCCTGAACGCCCTCAACATACTGAGAAAAATGATACTTTCGACTGAAGAAAAGTGAGGATGAATCACTTTACAGGAGCAGAAATGGATAACAGCACTGATTCGGTAAAAAAACTGACAGGAGCAGCCGGCCTTGTAATGTTCGGCACATTGCTGAGCAGGATAACCGGCTTTTTAAGAAGCGTACTCATAACAACCCAGATGTTGCCTGCCGGGTATTCTGATGAGTTCATACTGGCTTTCACTCTTCCCGACCTTGTTTATGACCTGCTTGCCGGCGGCGCTATCGCAGCGGCGCTGGTTCCGATACTTTCAACGTACCTGGCGAAGGGTAAGGAAAAAGCAGGCTGGAAAGCAGTCAGCACCTTCATGAACCTGTCATTCATACTTGTGCTTGTCCTCGAGATCATCTTCTTCATTTTTACCGACAGTTTGCTGGTTATTTTCGCTTCAGGATACAAAGATGGGGCATCGGGCAACAGGGACCTGGTAATAAGGCTAACCAGGATACTCCTGCTCAACGCCCCGTTCATGATGCTGGCCGGCCAGATCAATGGCATCCTTAACTCTTACAGGAGATTTGCCGTTGCCGCGTTCGGACCGGTGGTATATAATATCTGCACCATCATAAGCATCGCCCTGTTCGGAGCGAAAAGCGCTGAGCTGACAGCATGGGGTGTTGTCATAGGCGGAGCGGTATTCTTTGCGATCCAGTTTACGGGCGCTTTCAGGCACTTCACCAATTACAGGCCCAAGCTGTTCCTGCGCAGTCCGATTTTCCACGAACTGATACGCCAGGCAATCCCGTCCCTTATTTCTTCAACCATCATTGAGATCAACATAATTATATCCAGAAGCTATGCCACGTTTTACGAATCCGGCATGGTAACTGTCCTGAACAATGCTAACAGGACATGGCAGCTTCCCCTCGGCATATTTGCCCAGAGCATAGGGATAGCCCTGCTGCCGACCTTGTCCGAGCATTATGCCAAGGATGATCCGGACGAATTCAAAAAAGTACTTTACAAGGGGCTCAGGGTGGTCTTCCTTCTTTCGTTCGCAACATCGCTGCTAATGATGATATTAAGTGCGGACATCATGAGGATATTATTCAAGTGGGGAGCTTCGGGCAACGAATATGACGTATTCTACGGAGGTCTCTGCCTTATGGCGTATTCCTCCACGCTGGTGTTCTCATCCATGATCGCCATGATGACAAGAGCCTTCTATTCGGTGCACAACAGCAAGACTCCCATGTTCGGCGGCCTGCTTGGAATCATCATACTGTACCTGCTGAACATCTTTTTCAGGAACGCCACCGGTATCGGCGTGGCAGGCACGGCGCTCGCTTACTCGATGAGCCAGTTTGTAATTATGATGATATATATGCTCATGTTCAGGAAAAAAACAGGCATCGATATAATTACCGATAACTTCGGTTATATAGTGAAGGCCGTGATAGGCGGTATCCCGGCAGGGCTTGCGGCATATGGCCTGTCCGTGCTGATAAGGCCGGATGTGAATTCAAAGATTAGCCAGATTGCCGCCATATGCGTTCCTGTCGCGGGAGGGCTCGCTATTTTCTGGTTCATCCTGCTTAAGCTGCGGGTAGGGGAAATCAGGTTCATCAATGACATGGTCCTGTCGAAGATCAGGAAGATTATAAAGGCCTGATCAGAAGCAAGTATTTATATCCCGAGTTACCGAATCTTTATTTCCCGGGATATTTCCCACGGAGACCGGCGCCTGATACAATATAGATATATTGTAAATTTATAACAAGGAAAACTCTTGACTCGGCGATAAAAATATCATATAATAAGAACAAATGTTCGGCAAAGGATGGTATAGCTATGGAAGAGAAGAAAAAAGCGTTGGAACTTGTCATGAGCCAGATTGAAAAGCAATTTGGCAAAGGCGCGGTCATGAAACTCGGTGAGGTATCCCATGTCAGCGTTGACGCAATACCAACCGGAGCGCTTACCCTCGATATTGCATTAGGGGTCGGCGGGATGCCAAGGGGAAGGATCATAGAAATATTTGGTCCTGAATCGTCAGGTAAAACCACTGTCGCACTGCATATCATCGCTGAGGCGCAGAAACTGGGAGGGGAAGCAGCGTTTATAGATGCCGAACATGCCCTTGATCCCGTGTATGCCAAGAACCTCGGCGTGGATATAGACAATCTGATAGTATCCCAGCCCGATACTGGCGAACAGGCCCTTGAAATTGCCGAAGCCCTTGTCAGGAGCGGAGCCATCGATGTAATAGTAGTTGACTCTGTCGCAGCCTTAGTGCCGAAGGCTGAAATAGACGGGGAGATGGGCGATTCCCATGTAGGTCTCCAGGCAAGGCTCATGTCCCAGGCCATGAGAAAACTTTCAGGCGTTATAAGCAAGTCCAAGACAGTTGCCATATTTATAAACCAGCTTCGTGAGAAGGTCGGGGTAATGTTCGGAAACCCTGAGGTCACCCCGGGCGGACGAGCCCTGAAATTCTACGCTTCGGTCAGGATGGACGTAAGGCGCGTGGAGACGCTTAAGAACGGAACAGACCTTGTCGGTAACAGGACCAAGGTCAAGATCGTAAAGAACAAGGTAGCGCCCCCGTTTAAAGAAGCGGAGTTCGATATCATATACGGCGAAGGCATATCCAGGGAAGGCTGCATTCTTGACCTGGGAGTAACTCTCGACATAATCAAGAAGAGCGGCGCCTGGTTTTCATACGGTGACCAGAGGATCGGGCAGGGGCGCGAGAATGTGAAGAAATACCTGAAAGATAATCCCGAAGTTGCAAGGGAGATCGAAGCCAAGATCAGGGCTGAACATGACAAGGCTTTCCTGAGAAGCATCCAGGCCCATTCTGCCGACGATGACATTTAAACAGCGATGAAAGACGGCTTACATATTCCTGAAATTGATAATAAGCCCACCCTTAGTGTTGCCTGTTAACGCAGCGCTGAGGGTGGGCGCGTTTGACTGCGATGAAAGAATTATTTGCCCTGACTGGCTGGAAAAATGTATAATGTAATAATGTGATAAACCTATTCTTGTTGTTAATGGTGGTAAGTATGACAATAACATCTGTCGAGAAACTCAAAAATAAAAACATGGTCCGTGTTTTTATAGACAACGAATACTCTTTTACCATTCCAACCGAATACTATCTGAAAAACCACCTTTATGAGAATACTGAAATAAGCGAAGAACAGCTCTCCCATATCCGGGGAAGGATACTGGTGGAAGCAGCGAAGGAAAAAGCGATAAGATTCCTTACCATAAAAGACAGGAGCCAGGAAGAAGTCATAAATAAACTCAAGGATGCGGGGTTCGACTCCAATACGGCACAAAAAGCGGCCGAAGAGCTCAAGGCGATAGGTTACCTTGACGACACACGCTTTGCGCTGAAATACATAAACGACAGGATAAGGACAAAAGCTCTTTCAAGGAGAGCGATAGCATTTGAACTCCAGAGAAAGGGCCTGGATCCCGAGATAATAGAAAAAGCTTTATCCGAGTTTGAAATCGACGATTTTGAGGTCGCCCTGCGCGAAGCAAAAAGAAAATTCGGAAAATATGATATGTCAGATGAGAAGACAGCACAGAGGGTCTACCGGTTCCTTACCCACAGAGGGTTTTCGCATGAAATATCTGTAAAAGCAATCAGAACAATGAAACTGGACTAACAAACGGCTATACATATAATAGTTGACACTTCCGATACAAAATTATAAAATTAATGCATAAAATTGTTAGTTAAAAATTGTCGGGAGGGTCAGTATGTGGTACAGGGTCAAAAAATTTATAAAAAGTCAGGATGGCATCAACACCGTTGAAGTTGTGATAATACTCGCTATAATGGTTGGGCTGGCAATAATATTCAGGGAACAGATAGGAGCGTTTGCCAACAGCCTGATGGATGCCATATTCAAAGATACAAATGTTGATTTCACGCCGGGCGGAATGAAAAGCATAACGCCCACACCAGGCGGACCGTAAGAGAAGCAGGCACCGGGATACGGTGCTTTTTTCAATCTCAGTATTGCATAGAATTAGAAAATATAATATACTATCAACAGACCATATTATCAGGTAATAATTATTGGGGATGTTGAATTGAGCAGAGATCCGAGCGCAAAGAAAGAAAGACAGCAAAAACTTGTCGAGAAACTTAAGGAAGATCCTTTTTTAACGGACGAAGAACTTGCCGAGATTTTGTCAGTCAGCGTACCTACGGTTAGGCTGGACAGACTCGAGATAGGTGTGCCCGAATTAAGGCAGCGCATCCGCGAAATGGCTTCAAGGAACCATAACAAGCTGAGAGCTTTGAATGCCGAGGAAGTCATTGGCGAGATAGTTGAGCTTAATCTGGGCGAAAGCGCAATCTCAATACTCGATACGACCGACCAGATGGTCTTTGCCCAGTCAAAGATAGTCCGGGGGCATTATATCTACTCCATGGCTGAGTCCATCGCCATAGCGGTGATCGATGCGGATGTGGCCCTTGTAGGTGTCGCCAATATCAAGTACAAGCAACCTGTATATGCAGGGAGCAGGCTTGTGGCAAAGGTCACTATCCGGCAGAAGCGCCCCTCGGGCAAGTACATTGTCTGGGTAATGATCTATAATAAACAGGTCGAGGTTTTCAGGGGCAAATTCCTGCTTGTGGAAGTGCCTAAAACGGAAATCCAGGGAAATGAAAAAGAACGTATTTAAGCGTTATAATAGAATCCAGTATATAATCTGATGCATATTAAGGGGCTGAGGGCTTGAGAATCATTGTTGACGCTATGGGAGGAGACAACGCGCCCGATGAAATAGTAAAGGGTTGTCTTGAAGCGTTGGAAACCGACGGGTTTGAAATAGAACTTCTGGGGGATCGCGCCAGGATAGAGGAATGCCTTGGAAAAGAGAACATCAATAATCCCCGGCTGATCATAACCGAGACATCAGATGAGATAACCAATATGGATAAACCTACCGAAGCGATCAAGAACAAGCCGAATTCATCCATCGTGGTTGGAATGAACAAGATAAAAGCCCAGTCGGCTCAGGCTTTCATATCAGCCGGAAGTACCGGGGCTTTGCTTGCAGGTTCACTTCTTATAGCCGGGAGAATCAAGGGAGTTTCAAGGCCGGCACTGGCTCCGGTGGTTCCTTCGATCAAGGGCCATACCATGATAATCGACGCGGGGATGAACACCCAGATCAAACCGATAAATTATGTACAGTTCGGCATAATGGGATCCGAATACATGAAGAA
>DUSJ01000247.1 GCA_012842645.1 Clostridiaceae bacterium
AAACCACTCTGAATATATCCTTCCCCATACGTTTTGAAGTGTTTCCGGGAAAGGCCCAATGGATTCAAAGACTGCCCAGGTACTGTCTTCTACTATCAACACATCAAATTCTGCTGTTTCATCACTTGAAGTTGCTACACCAATGTAATGGTCCAATTCACCCTTTTCTTCCATTCTTCTTTCCGAAAAGTTCGTCGATGCACTAATTATCCCTGTTGGTTCTACATTTGGCAGTGCTTTCAGTTTCTTGATAATCTCAGGGGTTAAAAGTTCAGTCATTTTTGCAATTTCCGGATTAACACCATTAAAGCAAATTGGTACTCTCTTCTTTAATCCTGCGATCTTAAAAGGTCCTTTTTTAACAATACGATAATTCATCTCGCATACTCCTTTGATTGATAATTGAAAGGTCATTCTAGGATAGGCTTTAAGCTGAATATTCGAATTTCTTGCTTCAGAGGGAAAAATACCATGCATGGAATGAAAAGCACGTGAGAATGAATCAGCTGAATCATAACCATATTTGGCAGCAACATCGATTATTCTCGAACTTTTATCTTTCAAATCAAGGGCAGCCAGTGTTAATTTTCTCCTTCGAATATATTCCGATAAACCAATTCCTGATAAGAAAGAAAACATCCTTTTGAAATGATACTCTGAACAGTGAGCAATTTTAGAAATTTCACTATAATCGATATCCTCGGTTAAATGCTCTTCAATGTATTCCATTGCTTTATTCATATTACTTAAAGAATCCATCAAACGACCTCCTTTCATCATCGATATTATCACAGGATGTGTTTACTCATCCGACAATCGGTGCACAATTTTGTCGGTAAGCAGATCAACTTCAATAATCCACTTAATAACGGCAACCAATGCTCCGGGCATTGAACTGTCATGTGCCATTGATTGACTGGTACCAATACCACGCACTCCAAATTGACGTTCATAAGAACATGTCAAGTGGATTTTACGGTATTCAGACCGTCATTGCCAATGTCATTAAGCGCTTTCCGCTTTTTTCTCCTGACCCGGTTTATATGCCGTTCAAAATCACCATTTCGCAGCAGCTCAGCAAGGACAAGCTGCTCAAATACAGGCACCGTACAGGAATAAAAGCCAATCCGGCACTGAAAATCTTCGAGAAGTTTTTCCGGCAGAAGCATGTAACCGATGCGCACAGACGGGGCAATGGTTTTTGAAAATGTATTGACATAAACCACATTGGAATCGGATGTTATGGAAAAGAGAGAATCTTCCGGTTTTTTGGAAACCGTCAGTTCGGAATCGTAATTATCCTCAATAATAAAACCGTCTCTTTGATTCGCCCAACGAAGGTATTCATGTTTCTTTGATATACTGGCGGTAACGCCGCTTGGAAAACTGTTAAACGGAGTAACATGCAAAATGGTCGCATCTGTTCGCTCCAACTCTTTTGAAGATATGCCGTCCGGGGTCAGCGAAAGCATGTCGCATTGAATACCCATCGCTTCGTAGACTTTCCTGATCTTGTCGTATGACGGCTGCTCAAGGGCAAATTTTTTCCTGTCTCTGAAAAGCTGGGCAATCAGGCCATAAAGGTATTCCGCACCGGATCCCACGATAATCTGTGACGGCTTTACGAATATCCCGCGGCTTCTTGCCAGGTATAAGCAAATTTCTGTTTTAAGTTCATCGCATCCGCTGTTGGGAGATTTTATAAAAATCCGGTTCCCGTAATTTGTCAATACTTTTCTCATGGTTCTGGCAAACACCGAAAACGGAAAATCTCCCACATTGCTGGACTGTGGCCGGACTTCAGGAAACGTGCCGTTTCTCAATACCGGAGTTCCATGAAAATCAGATTTATGGTAAATGACAAAACAGCCACTGCGCTCGCGAGTTTCAATATAACCTTCTTCGCTCAGCAACGCAATCGCGTGTTCTACTGTTACAACGCTTACACCGGTCTCCTCGGCAATGGTCCGCTTTGAGGGAAGACGGCTTCCATGAGGATAAACTTCGGATATAATATCCTGCACGATTAATTTATACAACTGCATATAGGCAGGCACTGACGACCTAAAATCAATATGATAGTTCATCTGGTTATATAAAACTCCTCCGTTCTGGCTATTTTCATAATATCAGTTTTATTGTAATTTTATTTCACGAATTTTAAAAGAAGATATCCAGGAAATTTAAAAGATATTTGATAAATCAGAAAAGGAGATGCGCAAATATGGACAAAAGCCGTAATACCACTGTCAGGCTGACAGTAACCGCCATGTTTATGGCAATGAATATTGCGCTTAGTTCATTCGGCATACCGGTTCCCGGCGGACACCTGTATTTGAATGACATAGTTATCTGTCTGGCAGCAATCCTGCTGGATCCGTTACCGGCATTTACAGTAGGCGGTATAGGAGCGTTTATCGGCGATTTTCTGTTCTACCCTGCGCCCATGTTCGTTTCCCTTGTTACTCATGGCCTTCAGGCTGTTGTAATTTCATTGTTTTCGCATAGATTTCTGAAAAGCAACCAGCGCCTTGCATCCGGAGTAGGGGTTGCCGTCGGCGCTGTCATCATGGTCGTCGGGTATTCACTGGGAAGAGCTTTCATTTACAGCACACCGGAATATGCTTTGTTGAAATTGCCTTTCCAGATACTTCAGGCTGCGGTCGGCGCTGTCGTTGGCATGCTGCTTTGCTGGAGACTCGGGATTCATAAATTGTATTCCAGGATAACAAATTCTGAACAGGCATGATTTATAGCCATCCATAATTGATATTTTCCGCGATGAACAGAAGCTGGATGTGCCATCAGATAAATGAATACTACCTTGGATTGCCCGCTGAAGAATGGTGGAATCGAATGCAGGCAAGCTGATGTTATTTTATATAATTGACTGCTTCAACGACCATGCCGTACACAAGGTCCATTGTTACAGGTCCGTCTGGCTCCAGCTGGCTTATGATATCAGCCGGTATGACTCCCTTTCCCCTGATGGCCTTGATTGCCCCGCCGGGTTCGTACGGTATGGACAGGGCCTCTGCGATTATAGTCGCGGCGATTTCGCCGGTGAGTTCTTTCTGTATCTCGTAAGGCTTCAATACCAGGCTTATTTCTTTAGAATATGATTCAGGCCTGATCTTCAGTATTGCGTTCTTGATCAGTACCACCATGAGTTCCTGGCTTGCCCTGAAATCAAGCTTGAAATTGTTATCCCTTCCGCCTGATATGAGCCCGTATTCGGCAAGGGTCTTTATGTACGGATATGACCAGTGGTCGGACAGCTTTTCACCAGTGTCGGGAATCAGTATGCTTTCTTCAAAGTCGGTCAGCATGACTCCTCCCCTCTTTATATAGCTGACCATGGCCTTTAAGTCTGTCTCAGGCAGTTCAAGCAGTTCTGAAGGCATCATGTCCCTTACTATGCTGTATACCGATACCAGGCCGGCAGCTTCGCCCACTGTGATCCTTGTGGGTATGCTGCCCGCGCTCGTGGCGGCAAGGGATGTGAACCCCGCTTTCGAGCCCAGCATCATGACGTTGTCAAGGTTAACGGGAATGATGCTGCCGAGGGGAATAGAGTAAACATTGGGTTTAAGCACTATATATTCGATTTCTTTGTCAACGAACTTGCTGGCATCCACTTCCTGCGAACACAGGGCCACTTTGTCTGGAAAATTCCTGTTTTCCATTATATCGGCGACAGTAAGGACATAACGGCTCTTAAAGTGCCTGTTTTCCGGTATGAAGAACTTCTCGGGACCTTCCTTGTAAGTGCAGTCCTGGAAGGCTACCATCACGGTCTTAAGGAAAGCCGTAAGCATAATGGCTTCTTCTTCGGCCTCTTCATATGCACCCCGCAGATCGTCCGGGTCATTGACGTCTACCCCGAAAACCTGCAGGCCGGAAATAACTATCTCGTTATCCTTCTGGATTATAAACGCGGGATTCACAAGTTTTGTCCTGGTATTGACCTTTTTATAGTTCATCAGGACCAATTGGAACTCGTCGACAAAATTTGAAACCTTTTTGCTCTTTTTCAGGGCTTCCACGTCCACGCCCGACACTTTGAAGTTGAATTCCACCGGTGAATAGAAACCTGGCAGCCCCAGATCTTCGGTGCCATAAAAGAAAGGGGTATCGCATAGCATCAGGAGGTCCCCGTCCTGGGTCGCATCAATAAATACCCTGCCCTTAAAGGTATGCTTCCCGTCCGGGGTTTCGACGCCGATACTTTTTACTGTTTTCCCTTCCGTCCTTACCTCGGTGACCCTGCTGCCATACAGCACAGTCAGGTTTTTTTCCTTTTCCACAAGCTTCTGCACGGCGTTTTCATAATCCAGGCCGCTGAAGCCCACATTGAGATTGCCGAATATCTCCTCGTATATTCCCTTGTTAAGAAGAACCTTCTTACCCTTGATGATTCCCCGCTGGGGATCCATCTTCGATATCAGGCACTGTTTTATATAGCTTCCGAGGGTTTTATCCCCGGTTATGAGCAGGGTTTTCAGGCCCGTTCTTGAGCTTGCGAGTGCAGCCGCCAGGCCTTCAGGTTCTGAGCCGATGATTATGGTGCCATACTCGTTATCGCCGAATTCGAACTCGCCCGAACTGATCCTGTTATTGCTCCTTGTAATTATCGGCCTGACTCCGAAGAACAGGGTGATAAGAATAAGAGCGGCACATATCAGGTTTTTCACCAGGTTATCCCTTTTCATAAAAACCCCTCAAATACATTATCGTAAAAAAACGCCAAATCAAAAAGGGGAATATGAAAGTGACAGGGGGACGGTGCTGTTGTCACGTCTTTGATGTGGCAACAACTCCGTCCCCCTGTCACAAATATTAATTGATTATTGTATCGTGTACGATCCCCGGACAAGGAGATACGAGGCTGACTTTATCAGCAGCCCTCTGCCGTCCGACCTGGATGATATCAAAAGATGCTGAAGCGGAACATTTGCTCCCTGTTTAAGATCAGCTCCGGCGCTTGCATCGACAAGCCCGCCATAGGTACCCTCGATGGCCGTAGCCGAGCCGCTCCTCAGAATAGCTTCACTTCCGGCTGCCAGGATGATCTTTTTGCCGGCGGGGACATTCTCAACGACCCTGTACCCGGCTTCAAGCGCTTCAACTCTTCCTCTCAGGGTTTCTATTTCCTGGAGTGCGTCGATAATGAATTTCGTCAGATCGCCAATGTCCGTTTTTAACTGGTCGATCGTGGCCTGGCTGATGTTCCCCGTTCCTGTTGTCCCAGTCCCGGAACCTATCCTGGACGCAAGCTCCGCGATTTTCTGGTCAACATAGCTTTTTGTCACCAGGGGATCGTCAGCGCTTCCGGGCTGTCCCGCGCCCGCTGCGGAAGATACAGCCAGCAAAGCGAATGACAGAACCATACATGCCAGTAAAACTATCCTGCTTTTTCTTTTGAATATCATACCTGTACCTTTCCTTTCGTACTCTTCGTATCAGCTTTTACTGCACGTATGTAGCGCTCAGTCCAAAGCTGGTACGAAGAGCGTAATCCACTTTTCTCATGACCTGTTCATCAAGGTGCCCCGCTTTTTCGCGCAGTCTTCTCTTGTCGATAGTCCTGACCTGTTCCAGCAGCACTACAGAATTCTTGCTGAGCCCGTATTTTTCTCCCGCTATCTCGATGTGGGTCGGGAGACGGGCTTTGTCCAACTGTGAAGTAATGGCTGACACAATGATAGTCGGGCTGAACTTGTTGCCGACATCGTTCTGGATAACGAGTACAGGTCTTACTCCTCCCTGTTCCGATCCGACTACGGGGCTCAGGTCAGCATAGTAGATATCTCCTCTTCTTACCGTCATTGTCATCACTCCTGTAAAAAGTTCTGACCTACAATGCATGACCCCATCAGCCGGTAAACAAGCCGGACATGCGCCCGACAATTATATTATAAAAAACATGGAATCGGAGCGCAAATTAAAATTAGGTTACGGCCGCATTCCATATTATTGCTCATTTCCTTTATATGTATACGCAATCATATCAGGTAATTCAAAATATTAACTATCCTGCCGTTTTTGATGTATACGCGGGGAACACGTTTTCCGATAATGCATACCACTTCGTAAGGTATAGTGCCCATATATCCGGCAAGCTCCCGGGCCGTGATCTC
>DUSJ01000460.1 GCA_012842645.1 Clostridiaceae bacterium
AATACCCGCGGCGGAGTTGCTTCCACTGTCAGGGTTGATATGGGAAAAGCGGAGCTTGAACCATCAAAAATCCCGGTTAACCTGCCGGGAACGAGGATCGTTGATCATCCGGTGAACATCGGCGGCGGACAATACCGCATAACCTGCGTTTCGATGGGAAATCCTCACGCTGTTGTGTTCTGCGATGATCCGGACAGACTTAAGCTAACTGAAATCGGTCCGCTGTTTGAAAATAACGAGCTTTTCCCGGAACGCGTGAATACAGAGTTTGTTAAAGTGATTGACAGGAATACATTGAAAATGCGTGTATGGGAACGTGGCAGCGGAGAGACCCTCGCCTGCGGGACAGGCGCATGCGCGTCCGTGGCGGCCGCAGTCCTTAACGGCTATTGCAGCAAAGGCGACGATATCCGTGTTTTGCTTGCAGGAGGAGAACTTACAATCAACTATACAGATGAGAATGTAATCATGACCGGAGGATGCGAAAAGGTATTCGAGGGCGTGATTGAAATATGAAGGAGAAAAGAGGCAGATTATCATGACCAAATTTATATTCATCACCGGCGGTGTCGTATCAGGACTTGGAAAGGGGATCACTGCAGCGAGTCTCGGAAGGCTTCTGAAGCAAAGGGGCCTGAAGGTGGCGTCGCAAAAGCTTGATCCGTATATGAACGTTGATCCTGGCACCATGAGTCCTTTCCAGCACGGAGAAGTGTTCGTTACCGATGACGGAGCAGAAACGGACCTCGACCTGGGACATTACGAGCGCTTTATTGATGAGGACCTGACCAGGTATTCCAACCTGACTTCCGGGAAGGTCTACTGGAATGTGCTAAACCGCGAGCGGGCAGGCGGATACCTCGGACAGACGGTCCAGGTCATTCCCCACATCACAGGCGAGATTAAGGATTTCATATACAGCGGGGCCGAAGAAAGCGGGGCTGATGTTCTTATAACCGAGATTGGCGGCACGACTGGCGATATCGAAAGCCAGCCTTTCCTGGAAGCCATACGCCAGATCTCCCTTGAAAAAGGCCGTGAAAACTGCCTTTTTATTCATGTAACGCTGGTTCCCTACCTGAAAGGCTCCAATGAGCATAAATCGAAGCCCACGCAGCATTCGGTAAAGGAACTCCGGTCAATGGGCATATCGCCAGACATTATTGTCGCACGCGCAGACGAACCGCTGGACGAAAGCATCAAGGACAAGATATCCCTGTTCTGCAATGTAAAGCGTGACTGCGTTATCGAGAACCTTACGCTTTCATGCTTGTATGAAGCGCCGCTGATGCTCCATGAAAAAGGGTTCGACGAAGTGGTCTGCAGGGAACTGGGACTAAAAACCAGGGAGCCGGACCTTGATGAATGGAAAGACCTCATTGAAAGGATCAAAAAGCGCGACAAAGAGGTTGTCATTGCCATAGCCGGCAAGTATGTAAAACTTCCCGACGCATACCTTTCGATAATCGAGAGCCTGAACCATGCGGGCTATGCTACGGGGGCGAAGGTCAGGATAAAATGGGTCGAAAGCGGGGACATCACCAGGGAGAATGTCTCGGAAAAACTGGGTGATGCAGAC
>DUSJ01000248.1 GCA_012842645.1 Clostridiaceae bacterium
ATGCCGGATTTGTGCCGTGGGACGAGTCAGGGACGACTATCTTTACACGTTTTTCATCATTGCGGGACATGTGGTATGCCTTTATGATCATCAGACCTGTCATCTCTCCCTGGGCCCCGGCTGCAGGCTGGAGGGTCACCCTCTCCATCCCGAGGATCTCGGAAAGGAGCCTATCCATCCTGTATATGACCTCGAGGCTTCCCTGGACGCTTTTGGGATCCTGGAGCGGGTGAACCTGTGAGAATCCTTCCATGGAAGCTATGTCCTCATTGATCTTGGGATTGTACTTCATGGTACAGGATCCAAGGGGATAAAATCCGGAATCCACTCCGAAATTCCTTTTGGACAGGTTGGTATAATGTCTTATCACATCAACTTCAGATACTTCGGGAAGTGCGGGGGCAGAGTTTCTCAACATGCCCTCTCCGAAAGTCTTTGCCAGGTCGACTTCGGGCACATCGTCAGCCGGAAGGGAATACCCTATGCGTCCCGGCACCGATTTTTCAAATATCAGTCTTTCGTCCCTCATCATGCATTACCCCCTTCCCGGCATATCCTGCCGACCTTCTCAGCAAACAGGTCGATCTCGTCCTTCGTTCTCTTTTCAGTTACGGCTACCAGCCAGCATCCTGAAAGCTCAGGGTACTCAACTGACAAGTCATAGCCGCCTATGATGTTATCCTTCAAAAGCATTTCATTTAACTTTCCGGGAGCCGTTCCTGGCCTGACCACGAATTCCCTGAAGAACGGGGAGTCAAAGACCCCGGATACCTGCCCGGTCTCCAGAAGCGCTTTATATGCGTAACTGGATTTATTTATGCACTGCCTGGCCACTTCCTTAAGCCCGGTTTTGCCCATGAGGGAAAGGTAGACCGTGGCGGCCAGCGCGCAAAGGGCCTGGTTCGTGCATATGTTTGAGGTGGCTTTTTCACGCCTTATATGCTGCTCCCTGGCCTGGAGGGTAAGTACAAAACCGCGCCTTCCTTCGGAGTCGGTGGTCTCTCCTGCGATTCTGCCGGGCATGCGCCGGATATACGGGTTTTTAACCGCAAAATATCCCAGCAGAGGGCCTCCGAAATTCATGGGATTGCCAAGCGGCTGTGCTTCGCCTGCCGCGATGTCGGTGCCCAGGTTCCCGGGAGCTTCGAAGACTCCGAGAGATATCGGGTCGCATACCGCGATGGTCAGGGCTCCGGCCTCCTTAGCCTTTTCTGATGCGGCTTTAATATCCTCCATGATACCGAAGAAGTTAGGGGACTGGATAACTACCGCGGCTGTGTTCTCATTGATCATGGCCTTAAGCTGCGCCAGGTCAAGTGTCCCGCTCTTTTTGCCCTGGTCTGTGCTTCCCAGGAACCCTATTTCCTTAATGATTATCCCCGAATACTTCAGGCAGGAATAAAGGACCCTGCGGTATTCGGGATTTACGCTCCGGGCGACCAGCACTTCCTTCCGGTCGGTGTATCTTACGGCAAGCAGGACCGCCTCGTAAAGGGCTGTGGCCCCGTCATAGAGGGAGGCGTTGGCGGCATCCATTCCGGTAAGCTCTGAAATCATGGTCTGGAACTCAAAAATCGACTGGAGCACGCCCTGGCTGATTTCAGGCTGATAGGGCGTGTAGGCGGTGTAAAACTCCTGCCTTGATGTAATATGTTTTACCGCCGAGGGTATGAAATGGTCATAGATCCCTGCGCCCAGGAAGCAAAGATTCCTGCCGGAATCCGCATTTCGGCGGGCAAGTTCAGCCATCTGCTTTTTCAGTTCATACTCGGAAAGGGGAGCAGGAAGGTCAAGTTCCCTTTTCAGCCTCAATTCTTCCGGTATGGCCGAAAACAGTTCTTCAACGGAATTGACCCCGACAGCGGCAAGCATCTCATCCTGCTGCTCCCTGGTCATTGGAATATAGGATGATTTCAATGCCTTCACTCTCCCTTTGTATATTCCGCGTACTGCTCATCGTTCATGAGCTCGGACAGCTCGCCGGGGTCGTCCAGGCTTATCACGGCTATATAGTTTTCGTAGGGACTTTCATTTATTAGTTCAGGATTACCTGTCAGAGCGTCATTGACCTCGATGATTGTTCCCGATACAGGGGAATAGATATCTGACGCGGCTTTCACCGATTCGACCACTCCCAGTACCTGACCTTTGGAAATTTTTCTGCCCGCTTTTGGTGTTTCGACATATACGATGCTCCCGAGGGAATCCTGCGCATAGTCGGTTATTCCGATATATGCACGATCCCCGTCGACCCGCACCCATTCGTGATCCTTTGAATAATACAGACCTTTTCTCGTTTCCATAAGAAAACCTCCGAAAATATATCCTTATTTTTTATATTTCTTTCC
>DUSJ01000249.1 GCA_012842645.1 Clostridiaceae bacterium
CAATTAGTTCATACTACCTGGAAGATATAGAACTTAAGGTAATCCGTCTCAGGGACATTCCACAGGATAGGGTGATCCGGGGCCTGCTGGCGGGCCTCGATCTGCCTTAACTGAACGGCTGCGTCCCTTGCCGCGCTTGCCAGTATTTTTCGGAATAGCTCATCGGTCATGAAGTGGCTGCAGCTGCAGGTAGCCAGGTATCCGCCCCTGGGAAGCAGTTTCATGGCTTTCAGGTTGATTTCCTTGTATCCTCTGGCAGCATCCCTTACCGTCTTGCGTGACTTGGTAAATGCCGGCGGATCAAGGATGATATAGTCGTAATCCCGGCATTTTTGATCCGCAAGTTTTGTCAGCAGGTCAAAAACATCCTCGCACAGAAAATCCATTTTCCCGTCCAGCCCGTTGCGTATGGCATTTGCTCTTGCCATATCGATGGCTGACTGTGAGACATCCACGCAGGTCACATGGTCTGCGCCGCCCAGTGCGGCGTTGAGACCGAAGGAACCGGTGTGGGTGAAGCAGTCCAATACTCTTTTGCACCCGGCAATCCTGGCCACTGCGGCGCGGTTATATTTCTGATCAAGGAAAAAGCCTGTTTTCTGGCCATTTTCCACATCAACCAGGTATCTTACGCCATTTTCGCATATCTCAGTCACGGCGGTTTCCGGTACCGGCATATCATCAAACAGGTACCAGCCCTTATATTCCTGCATCCCTTCCTTTATACGCAGATCAATGTCATTCCGCTCATAAATTCCGGTGATGGTTTCTCCCATTTCATCAAGAACATCACGGATGGCCCGGTAGATTATATCCTTTATAAGTTCCATACCAAGGCAGGTTATCTGTACGGACAGGATACTGCCATAACGATCCACCGTCAGCCCCGGCATCTGGTCAGCCTCGCCATGGATAAGACGGCAGCATAAGAAATCTTCCCCGGGCATGACGGTTCTGCGGTAACTGATGGCATACATTACGCGGCGCCGCCAGAAACGGTCGTCAAATACATCGTTGGCGTTGCGTGAAACGAGCCTGACGGTGATCTTGCTGACACTGTTATAAAAGCCTGTGCCCATGTAGGCGTTCCCTGCAAACACATCCACCAGCCCGCCGTTTTGGGGATTGCCTTCTGTTTTGCGAATTTCCTCCCCGTATACCCACGGGTGTCCGTTCTTGATACTGCGCTCCGCCTTGGGCGTTATTATAACTTTCGGATACTGCCGATCCTGTCTCATCTGAGCCACCTTTAACCATGGATTTGAATCCTGCGCTGATTGTATCACAGTTTTGTCCTGCCTTCAACGTGGGCATTATAAGCGCAATTGATGAAAATTAACATGTTTTAATAAAAGATTTTTATGTTATAATGTTAAAGTTACTCAAATCCAAATGCAATCTTTATCAATTGATTGCATTATTTTTATTTCAATTATTGACAGAAAGAGGACTGATTACAACTATATGAGCAGCATCAATATGAGAAAGGCATCGATAGAAAGGAATCTTACTGAAGGCAGCGTTGTTAAACTTCTTATTCAGTTTGCAATGCCTTTTATGCTTTCAAGTCTGATACAAACTCTTTATAACGTTGCAGATATGCTGATAGTCGGGAATTACTGCGGGACGGCTGCTATTTCTGGGGTAAATATAGGCGGGCAGATTACACTTATACTGACTAACCTGATTATTGGCCTTACGGCAGGCGGCACAGTAATTATTGGCCAGTATCTTGGTTCCGATGACAGAAAGGGTGTTAAAGAAACCATAAGCACACTGATTACTTTCCTTCTTGTCGTCGGTATCGGTTTTACAATTATCATGCTGATATTTTCAGATACAGTACTTCTGTTGATGCAAACGCCGGAAGAGTCATATCAGCAGGCAAGGGATTACCTTGATGTTACATTGCTCGGAACCATATTTATTTTCGGCTATAATGCGTTTTCGGCTATTCTCAGAGGCTTCGGCGACAGCAGAAGGCCGCTGATTTTTGTAACTATAGCATGTTCAATCAATGTTGTCCTGGATATCCTGCTTGTCGGCGTATATGGCATGGAAGCGAAAGGCGCAGCAATAGCGACTGTCATTTCACAGGCCATAAGCATGATTCTATGTATTGTTTACCTGATAAGAAGCGATTTTGCTTTCGATTTCAGGCTTCGTTCTTTCAGGATTTTCAAAGATCGTTTGGCTAAAATTGTTAAGATAGGGCTGCCTCTTTCGATACAGAACGTAATAGTGAACTTTTCATTTTTAGTTCTTACTGCCATTGCCAACAGCATGGGAGTAAATGCATCTGCGGCTGTAGGTATCGTGGGCAAATACAACGGGTTTGCCATATTGCCGGCCATTGCGGTCGGGTCCTCGGTTTCGGCGATGGTTGCCCAGAACATGGGCGCAGGAGCGGTAGACCGCGCAAAAAAGACTTTCTACACCGGTTTTATTCTTGCCTTTTCAATTACATTGATAGTATTTACAGTTACGCAGATGTTCCCCGGAGAGATACTGGCTGTTTTTGATGACGATCCTGATACCGTTTCCGCCGGGATAGAATATATAAGGACTTTTTCAATAGATTACCTCATTGTGCCTGCCACGTTCTGCCTTAATGGCCTGATTACGGGTTCGGGACATACGCTCATATCGTCGGTTTGCGGTATTTTGTCATCGATTGGTTTCCGTGTCCCTATGGCGATTCTGTTTGGGTTGGTACTGCATAAAGGCTTATGGGGATTGGGACTTGCTGCGCCTATTGCCACCCTTGCTTCCGGTCTGATCCAGTTTATTTATTACGCAACGGGAAAATGGAAAAAGAGCACGGTTATCAAGCAGTGAGCAAATTCAATGAAGCAGAGGGACGGTTCCTCTGCTTCATTCTGGTTTGCTTATGGGCTGTTGCCTTCCCGGATCTCAATGGCCAGACCTTCCACATGTCTCTTGCCCATGATCTTGCGCTTTTTGCGGTCATCCCTGGAATCAAGAACAATAGACAAGTCATAATCCTCGGGATACAGATCCTTGCCGTTTATATAAGGGCGCAGCCTTTTCCTGTTAATGAGAAACTTCTTTTTCATGATCATGACGCCCACCTCGCCGCGGGAATTCTCAGGCTCACAGACAATGCCCGTACGGTTCATGCTGGTGACGAACACACAGTCTCCGATCTTAAAACCTGATACTATCCTTTGCTTTTCCGCCTTTTTACGGCTTTCGATGCGCCTTTTGGATGCTTCAACGCTTCTCTCTGCGGATTCGATAATATCGGTATTTACAAGGGGAGCGGAGGAAACGTCCTGGCCAGGTCCGATACCAGGCTTATCCTGTCCTGGCGCTATTGCAGGAGCCTGGTAATCATTCTTCTCCCTGTAAGTGATTTCATGGGCCCGGGAAATGATCCCCGGGTCCATTCCGAGCCTCAGGGAGATGAGAAATGCGTTGCTTTCACCCGGAATGCCGATACTCAGGGTATAAAGCGGCATCAATGTGTTTGGATCGAACAGCATGCACCCGTTTTTGAAACCCGGCGTATTCCTGGCAAACTCCTTGATCTCGCCATAGTGGGTGGTAGCAAGAATTATACTGTCTTTACGCTTCAGCTCCTCCAGGACAGCCGTGGCTATTCCCATGCCTTCGGCGGGATCGGTCCCGGTTCCCAGTTCGTCAAGGAGCACCAGGGTGTCAGGTCCCGCACACTGCATGATGCTTATTATATTGCGGATATGCGACGAGAATGTGCTCAGGGACTGGGTTATGCTCTGCCCGTCACCGATATCTGCAAGGATGTCCCGGAAAACCGGAAGGCTTGCTGAATCGGCAGGCACATGAAGTCCGGACTGGGCCATTAAGCAGAAAAGGCCGACGGTTTTAAGCACTACGGTCTTGCCGCCTGTATTGGGGCCGGTGATAACAAGGGCCTGGTAATCCTCACCAATGTCTATATTAAGAGGTATGGCGCTGTTTCCTATTAGAGGATGTCTTCCTCCGCAGATCAGAATGCGCCTGTCTTCATTGATTTCCGGGCATACAGCTCTCATGGCATTGGACAACTTGGCCTTTGCAAAAATGAAATCATAGTGCGCCATAGTTTGCACATTTATCATGATCTCCCTTCTGTATCCTTCCGCCATACCGGTGAGCCAGGAGAGCAGCCTGAATACTTCTTTCTCCTCCTCGAGCTTAAGAAGATTCAACTCGTTTTTCAGGGAGCGGATTGCAGCCGGTTCTATGAACACAGTGGAACCGCTTGATGAAATATCAACGACCATGCCCTCAACGGAACGTCTGTGCTCACGCTTAACCGGTATGACATAACTTCCGTCACGGATACTGACTACCTGATCCTGCAGTTTATTCTGCCAGGCAGGGGAGTGGAGAATGCTTTCCAGTTTGCTTGCGATCCGCTCCTCGACAATAGTGATCCTTTTCCTGATACGCGCCAGTTCCGGAGAAGCCCTGTCATCGACCCTGCTGTCCCTGATGCAGCGGTCAATCTCTTCAGCCAGGTCGTCCAGCGTAAACATGGATGTAGCATAGGATGCCACATTGGGAGCAAGCTCAAAACGGGCTTTCATATAACTGATCATACGGCTGGTGCCGACCAGCACATTACGGATAATAGTCAGATCCTCAGGCAGCAAGGCCGTTACCTTGCCCAGCTTTTCCATTACCTTTCCGATCCCGTTGAGACTGCTTAACGGGACCGAAGCCCCTTTATCCAGGAGCATCCTGCTTTCGCTTGTTTCCATCAGCCAGTTTCTTATGATATACGGATCCGTATCGGGCTTAAGAGCCCTTACCAGGTCACGCCCCATATCCGAAACTGTAAGCTCTTCAATCATTTCCTTTATCCTTTGATATTCAAGTAATTTAAGTGTTGTCTCGTTCATGGTAAAACCTCCTTCTTTTTCGCAAACAAAAAAGGCCGCGCACCGTCAAAGAAAACGGGCGCAGCCTTAATGACCGCCTGAACTGATGCCGGTCCAGTATCCATAAAAAGGGTATAAAAAAACCGTTTCTGTTAAGCCAGAACGGCAGAATCCCTTTAATGGAAACCGTATGTTCCTTGACTTAAGCATAGACTAAAGCATAACGCAATTCAGACCATATTATGGCCTTAACATTACGCTTCATCCCTATTCAACTGCTTTAAGCCAAGTTAATGACCGACATCAAAACTCCTCATTTTTATTGTGTGCAGGGCACAATTACAAACCTATCTTAATGGGGATTTATGCTGTTGTCAAGAAAAATCTTTGTGAAGCAATAAGAAAGGAATAATTGACATTGCTATAGGGCATGGGTTGTAATGAAGACAGAAACATGTGTAAAATTATTTTCGTATCGATGACGTTACCAGGTAAAAGGCAAAGGATTATTATAACAGCTTATAACATGAAGCAGAGGAACCGTCCCCCTGCTTCAAAAAATGGAGTGAAGCAGAATGGATCATAAGGAGCTGGAAGCTTATTTTAAATCGCTGGACCGTTCGTTTTTCGTCGAAGATGATATGAAACAATACGCAACTCTTGACCAGCCATTGCCCATAGGATTCGGGCAAACGATCTCCCAGCCCAGCCTTGTACTTGAAATGACACGGCTCCTGGAGCCCGAAAAGGACAGCAGGGTCCTGGAGATCGGAACAGGCTCAGGCTTTCAGACGGCTATCCTTGCAAAAATGTCTGCCGAAGTTTTTACGGTAGAAAGAATAGAAGAATTGATGACAAAGGCCAAAAAGAGGCTGGATGCACTTAAGTTTGCCAACATACACTTTAAAGTCGGGGACGGAAGCAAGGGCTGGCCTGAACATGCCCCTTATGACAGAATCATGGTTACTGCGGCAGCGCGTATTTTGCCCGACGATTTAATCATCCAGCTGGCAAACGGCGGAAGAATGGTCATTCCTGTTGGCCCTCAATATTTGCAGGAACTTCAGCTTATTACGAAAACAGATAAAGGCGATATAAACATTGAAACATTTGGGATGGTCCGGTTTGTGGAATTAAAAGGTAAATACGGCTGGACTGAATGATTATTGCAAAGGAGATTATACTGCAATGAGTAATAAACTGTCATTTTCCAGCGATTACATGGAAGGCGCCCATCCTGAAATCTTGCGCAGGTTGCTGGAAACGAACATGGAAAAGACCAACGGATACGGCCTTGATCCATACTCGGAGTCTGCAAAGGAGAAGATCCGGGCCGCCTGTAACTGCCCGGATGCGGAAGTTAATTTTCTGGTCGGCGGTACACAGACGAATGCCACTGTTATAGATGCGCTGCTTCGTTCATACCAGGGCGTCCTTGCTCCGGAAAGCGGCCATATCAATACTCATGAGGCCGGAGCAATAGAGTTCGGCGGACATAAAGTACTTACACTTCGTCAGAAGAATGGCAAAATTACTGCAGAGCAGATCCGGGAAGCTCTTGATGCATATAACAATGACGCAAACCACGATCATATGGTATTGCCGGGGATGGTATATATTTCGCAGCCAACGGAATACGGTACGATTTATTCCCTTGATGAGCTTCGGAACATCAGCAAGGTATGCCGCGAAAACCGAATTCCTCTTTACGTGGATGGAGCCCGGCTTGCCTACGCGCTGGCATGCCCGGAAAATGATGTTACATTGAGGGATCTGGCGGAACTTTGCGATGTGTTTTATATCGGCGGGACCAAGTGCGGCGCATTGTTCGGCGAGGCTGTAGTGATTCCCAGGCCTGGCACGATACCGCACTTCTTTACCATTATCAAGCAGCATGGAGCGCTTCTGGCCAAGGGACGGCTTTTGGGACTGCAATTTGACACCCTGTTTACAGACGGACTTTATGAGAAAATTGGTCAAATTGCAATAGACAGCGCAGCAAGGATCAGGTCTGCGCTACGGGACAACGGCTATCAAATTTATACGGAAACCCCTACCAACCAGATCTTTGTTCTGATTGACGATGATCTGATGCAGCGGTTGTCCGAAAAGGTCAACTTCGGGTTCTGGGAAAAATATGATGAAAACCATACGGTAATTCGTTTTGCCACGAGTTGGGCAACTGCAGAAGAAGATGTAAATCAGCTGATAATGCTGCTTTCTGAATACGGGGCATAATTTCTGTCAATGATATTGTATCAACTGCTGTTTTGTCCTGAGAACTCATCTATCCTGTCAAGCCATTCATTGACCAGCGCGTTCATCAAATAGGCCTGCTCGATTTGCAGGTTATGCCCCGCCCTGTCGAGTATGGCAAAAGTTGCCCTCGGATAATTGTCAAGAATATTCCAGGCGTTTCTGTATCCTGCGCAGGAGTCCTGCCGTCCCATCAGGAAAAGCGCAGGCTTGTTGAACTTTTCCTTAAGGCTGTCGCAGTCGAATGAAAACACATAATCTTTGTTAAGTACATTATCAAGGAAAACCCTGTCGCCCGATGCCAGACCGGGGAGGATCTCGTTCCTGTACCTTTCCCATACATTCCTTTCCAGTACGACATTTATTGCTGAAAACCATTCCGCCTCGGTAGGATCAAGTTCCTGCAGCAACGTTTCATCCCGGCAGAGAACGGTATGCTCCGGCACATCACGATCTTCATTATTGGTTACTATTTCGGGACATAAAAGGAAAAGGCCGTCAATCCGTTCTGCCATTCTGTATACCAGGCCCCTTGCCAGCAGACCGCCGTATGATTCACCGGCAAGTATGAACTTTTCATTAGGTATGACCCTGTCAATTAGCTCGGATATTATGTCAAGCATTATGTCCGAGTTTCTTATCCATTCTGCGCCTTCTGACCTGCCCATGCCGGGAAGGTCCATATATATTCTTTTGTAACCGCTCCTTTGCTTAAAAATTGGTTCCATGCAGCCAACCATAAGCCTGTGATCGACACCGTATCCATGCAGCAGTAAGACCGGCTTTCCCGATCCAACTGCTTCATAGTTGATGGATAGACCTTTTATAATGCATTCCATAAAGCTTACCCCGCTTATGAATTTAGTTTGATATAAAACTATTTGGATAAAAATATATTGGTCAGTCAAGGTTATTATAAATTTTCCCAAGTATCCTCAGCAACTCGTTTTTATCGCTTTCAGAAATACCTTTATAAAACTTCTTTATGATATCGTCCGATATTTCATCGAATACCGGCTTAAGAGATTCGCCTTTCACTGTAAGTGTTACATAGAATATCCTTGTGTCTTCGGCGCTTCTTTCTTTCCGGACATATCCCATATTCTCAAGTTTTTTTACAAGCGCGGTGACTGTTGACTTATCCTTGCCGATTTTCCCGGCCAGCTCCGCCATGGACATCCTTTGTTTTTGAAAAAGAGCATACAGGATATCTCCATGGGATGTTGCTATACCTTTCATGCCATGCCTTGACATTTCGAGCTCAATTTGCCTGTTAACCTTCGTTCTTATTTTTGAAAACAGCGAGATAACATTTTCCGGAGTCATATGAACATTATAGTTTGATATCAAACTATTGTCAACACATTGATTTTGCATTGTATCTGTCTTTGACAACCTGTATTCCTCATGATATCTTATCTTAAAAACAGTTTAATTTAACCCCTAAGACATGATATAAACACTTTAAGGGTAATACAGCCAATATAGAACCGTTTTGCTACGGTTATCGCGAGGAAAGGGAACTGGTATGAATCTTGACGAGCTTAAGAAAATTACGGACGACTCAACGCTTGTAAACGAGCTATATAAAGTTTTCAATGAAGATAAACGGCTGACGGTCTCAAAATCAGCCATGGTGGAATTTATTACGACTGTCAGGTACATAGAAAAGTATTTAAAACCAGGCGCTAAAATTCTTGATATCGGTGCCGGCTCCGGTACGTATAGTTTATATCTGGCAGGCAGGGGATACCAGGTCGATGCTGTCGAACTGGCCGATCAGAATATCAGTTGTTTTAGGAGCAAAATCCAACCCGGCATGGAAATCAATCTTGTGCAAGGCAATGCCCTGGATCTGTCGGCTTTCAAAGATGAAAATTATGACGTTGTTTTGCTGATGGGGCCGCTATACCATCTGCATGAGGATTCGGACAGGAAGAAAGCCATTGATGAAGCCAAACGGGTATGCAAAAAGGATGGCGTTATTTTCTTCACTTTTATCGGTCATGACATGGTGTTTTTGACAGAGCTCATGTATGACCGGCATTATTTCAGAACTGGCGATTATAATCATGAGACCATGCGCCTTAATGACTTCCCGTTCATCTTTTTCACAGTCGATGAAAGCAGAAAAATGCTCGAAGACAATGGAATAGACATCCTGCACGCAGTTGCCCAGGATGGCGCCAGCGAACTTATGGGAGACATAATTGACGCAATGGATGATTATGAATATGCCCAATATCTTAAATATCATGAGATGATCCGTGAGAAACCGGAGTTCCTTGGCATGAGCAATCATCTGCTGTACATCGGAAAAAAAGACAGACAAAGCTCGGATTAATACAATGAGTCTGTCTACTCTACGGGCTCTCCGACGGTTACTGTCCCGGTGATGCTTCCCTTTCCAATAATATTGCCAGATAAGCCGTTCGCAGTGTCAAGCTTTTCCTCAATGGCCTCAACGGAAGCATTGCTGTTGTCAAAGCTGCCGGGGTATTCTGCCGGAGCTTCCTTTAGAGCATATACGATAACCTCATACTCGTGAGTGCCGCTGGGAGGGTAAGGCCCCTCGTACTTGCTGTCTTCCAGTTCAGCGCCCAGGGGAAGAGTTGTTTCCGTCACGTTTTTCGCCAGCCAGTGAAGCCAGTATCTGGCTGAATTATCGAACATGTAGACAGCGTAACAACTGGCGCCTTCCACTTCATCCCAGCTTAACTGGGGAGAGAGATTTGAACCGGCAGGTCTTCCTTTGGTGCTGTTGATGACAGTCAGCCACTTTCCATCCGATGTAAGTGATTCGGATGTAACATTGATTGTGACCACTACAGGCTCAGCTTTATTCGCATTGCCCTTAGTCTCCTGATTACGCTCTTCTGTGTTCTTGTCTGCTGTAACTACAGGAGCGGGAGCGGAATCAGGCACTCCTTGCCGTGAATCCATAGGTTCCTTGCGTGAGCAGCCAAAAAGAACAGTAAGTGATAATATTGCAAGTAATATGGTATACTTTCTTTTCATATTTCCTCCCTGCCATTTGCCCAATAAGTTATTATTTACTGTTTAAACGGCTGTATTTTTTCAGCAGAATCATTATTAATCTATATAATATCAGAATAAATGGAAACAAAGCAATAACATGGTTATAATGTATTCCGCAAAGGCTGGTATATATTAACGGGAACGAATACACTGATACCATCAAGACGTTATCTCCTTTTTTACAGGAACTGATCGCAAAGGGATATGGCTGCGGCAGAAAAAGAGCAGTGAGCCGCTGCGACGGCGGCTGCCGCGGAATGCATATACCTTTGGAGAACGCTTATCCTGATGGCCAGCCAGGAGATAATCAAAATAGATCTTGTCTTTTGCGAACAGACAGATTTATTATTTAAATTAAAGTTAAGATTACATGGAACACAGGAAGGGTTGATTATGGGACGAATCACAAGAGACGATGCGCTTGCTTTGCTGAAGAAATATAATAAGGATCCTTTTCATATTCAGCATGCTTTGACAGTTGAAGCTGTTTTGAAATGGTTTGCCAATGAACTGGGATATGGGGACGAGGCGGAATACTGGGGGATCGTGGGACTGCTCCATGACATCGATTTTGAATTATACCCCGACCATCACTGCCTGAAAGCCCCGGAACTGCTGCGGGAAGCCGGAGTAAGCGAAGATATCATACACAGCGTCGTTTCCCATGGATATGGAATAACCGTAGGCTGCGGAGAAACCATTGACGTCGCTCCCGAGCATGAGATGGAGAAGGTGCTCTTTGCAGCAGACGAACTGACTGGCCTTATCTGGGCGGCAGCGCTTATGCGCCCGTCAAAAAGCGCGAAGGACATGGAACTGAAATCGCTTAAAAAGAAATACAAGAGCAAAGGCTTTGCCGCTGGCTGCTCGCGGGAAGTGATCGAGCGCGGAGCGAACCAACTGGGCTGGGAACTGGATAAACTTCTTGAAATGACGCTTCAGGCTATGGCTGCAACTGAGGATATCGTCAGGCAGCAGATGGATTAGGGCTGAATATATGGATTCATCGATTTATTATAAAGATTGCGTTCTTTGTCCGAGAGAATGCCATGTGGACAGAACTG
>DUSJ01000250.1 GCA_012842645.1 Clostridiaceae bacterium
ATTGAAAAACGCATGCGTGTGTTGGCAGAACAGGATATAAAGTTTGAGAAAGTCATGATATCCATTGATAAGGCGCGGGAAAAATACCTGACAAACGGCTGGGAAGACAGGTACAGGGTTATCGAGAACCGCGAAAAGGACTATGTCACATATTACGTTCTTGACGATGTGGAAGACTATTTCTACGGGTACATGGTACCAAGCACCGGCTACCTGACCCTGTTCGGACTTGAAGCCGATAACGGCGGACTTGTCCTGATCCTGCCAAAGAAAGAAAATCCGACTGCCCTTCCCGACGTTCCCATCCCCAGGAAACTGTTCAATATTTTCAAAGAGTACGGGGAATGGATCAACATTCTCGGCGTGGAAGACGTAGGAAAGCTGAATGATGTCATTGAAAACAACAGGCTGAAGGAGTTCGTGCTTATAGCCGAAGCGCTCCATGAGAAAAAGATAGCCATAATTGCCGATATGATAAAACAATGCCAGCCGGATAAAAGGCTGATAATGATAGCGGGTCCCTCATCCTCGGGGAAGACCACCTTTGCGCAGAGACTCTCGATCCAGCTTCGTGTTAACGGCATACAGCCGCTCAACATATCAGTAGATGATTACTTTGTAGACAAGACCAGGACCCCCCTGGACGAGGACGGAAAGCCTGACTATGAGTCACTGGAGACAGTGGATCTGGACCTGTTCAACAATGATCTGAACACTTTGCTGGCTGGCGGGGAAATTGACCTTCCCACTTTCAATTTCGTAACCGGAATGAGAGAGTACAGGGGCAAGAAACTCAAGCTGGAAGAAGGGCAGGTATTGGTTATAGAAGGCATCCATGCCCTGAATCCAAAACTTACAAGGGATATAAGGCCGGAAAACAAGTTCAATATATATATAAGCGCTATTACATCCATGCGCTTAGACAAGCACAACCGTATTCCCACCACAGATCTGAGGCTTATCAGGCGGATAGTCAGGGACTTCAGGTACAGGGGAACGTCTGCAGCGCGGACTATCGATATGTGGCCGAGCGTCAGGAAAGGCGAGGAGCGGAATATATTCCCGTTCCAGGAAGAGGCTGATGCCATGTTCAATTCGTCTCTGATTTACGAGCTCCTGATCTTAAAGCCGCTGATAATGCCCCTGCTGCAGGAGATATCGAGCGATATGCCACAGTATTCAGAAGCGCGCAGGCTTATAGAATTCTTAAGCTACTTCCTTTCCGGACCAACGGATCATGTTCCGGCGAATTCGATCCTGAGAGAATTTATCGGCGGTTCGGTATTCGCTGAATGATAATTTCGCAATAAAAGGGATGACATGCTGCGCGTCCGTTCCGAAGCGGGTACAATGTACGGATATAAACAAAAGGACAAGGAGAAAGAATGAAAAAACTAAAAATGTTCGCCACGGCTGCTTTTGGCGTGGAATCCGTGGTTGCGAGGGAATTGAAACACCTTGGGTATGGAGAGACATACACTGAAAACGGCAAGATATTCTTTGACGGGGACCTTGAGGCCATATGCCGCGCCAATATCTGGCTGCGGTCGTCGGAACGGGTCTACATTTTAATGGGCGAGTTTAATGCTACCACGTTTACCGAGTTATTTGACGGGACAATCTCGATACCATGGGAGGACTGGCTTCCGAAAGACGCGGAGTTTCCAGTCACCGGCAGCTGTGTCAAATCCACTCTCATGAGCATTTCCGATTGCCAGTCAATAATAAAGAAGGCGATAGTGGAAAGGCTTAAGAAGGTTTACCGCCTGGAAACCTTCCCTGAGACGGGACCAAGGTATCATATCGATTTCAGCATAACAAAAGATAAGGTTTTGATTGCGCTGGACACTACCGGAGCCGGGCTTCATAAAAGGGGGTACAGGAGCCTTGGATACGAAGCTCCCATCAAGGAGACCCTTGCAGCCGCATTGCTTATGATCAGCCGCTGGTCTCCGGGAAGACCCCTGATCGACCCTTTCTGCGGTTCGGGGACGATTCCTGTTGAGGCCGCCCTGATGACCATAAACAAAGCTCCCGGTATTGACAGGGAATTCGACAGCCAGGAATGGCCGTCAATACCGAAGAAATTATGGTATGACGTTCTCAATGAGGCAAGGGATCTTATAAAGCCGGTAAACGAGATAACCATACAGGGCTTCGATATAAACCCGGAAGCCATAAGCATGGCAAAGTACCATGCCAGGCAGGCAGGGGTTTCGGATATCATCCATTTCCAGGTCCGCGATGTCAGGGAAATCTCGTCCAGGGCAAAGTACGGGTTCATCGTAACCAATCCTCCGTACGGTCAGAGACTGGGAGAGAAGAAAGAAAACCGCCTGCTTTACCGGGAGATGGGGAAGAGCTTCAGGAAACTTCCCACATGGTCGTATTATATTATCAGCGCTGACCCGGAGTTTGAAAAGCATTTCGGCCGGAAGGCCGACAAGAACCGTAAGCTCTTTAACGGCGGACTTCTCTGCTATTACTACCAGTATTTTGGCCCGAAACCGGAAGTCAGACAGGGGAATGACGCTGTCTTATGATCAGATCATGTTTTATTTAGCGGCGTGCCTGCATGGATCTAAGCGCAGCACGAATAGCGGAGCGATAAATCGTTGCAGGCTACAGCCGCAGAAACTGTGCAGTCTGCTGCATCTGTTCTTCAATCAGTCCTGAGGATATTGACGCTGTCGTTGCTGAAGTTGAGGTATGCGGTATCCCCTTCCTGGTAGATTTTTTTACTCCTCGGGTTATAGTCGTTGATGACGACGTTGGTTTCCCCGACTGCCACGTGATAGTTCTGGTACGCTCCCATGAAACATGAGAAAGTAACCTTGCACGGCAGAAGTCCCGTATCCTCTATCCTGACTGCTTCGGGACGCAGGATCAGGCTGCATTTGCTGCCGGCCGGAATATCTCCCGTCTGCATGTTAAGTATTACTCCTTCCACAGTCACTTCATCCTGGCCTGATACGACAGCCCTGAGGAAATTGGCTTCGCCTATGAAATCTGCGACGAACAGGCTTTTTGGATGATAATATATCTCACGGGGCGTTCCTGTCTGTTCCACGATACCGTCTTTCATAATGATAATCTTGTCGGAGATGCTCATGGCCTCCGACTGGTCGTGGGTAACATATATCGCAGTGATACCGACCTTGCGCTGGATCTTTCTGATCTCGGTACGCATTGAAACGCGCAGTTTTGCGTCCAGGTTGGATAACGGCTCATCGAAAAGCAAAACTCCCGGTTCTACGACAAGCGACCTTGCCAAGGCCACACGCTGCTGCTGTCCGCCGGACAGTTGGTTTATCATGCGGTTTTCCATGCCGCCCAGTTCAACAAGCTCCAGGATGTTCATGACCTTTTCACGTATTTCATCCTTTGGGAGCTTCCGGATCCTGAGTCCATAGGCTACATTGTCGAACACGTTATAATGGGGCAGGAGCGCATAACTTTGGAACACCATGGCAGTATCCCTTTTGTTAGGAGGAAGCTCGTCAATGACCTCCCCGCCAAGGATGATACTGCCCTCATCAGGGCTCTCAAAACCGGCTATCATGCGAAGCGTTGTCGTTTTGCCGCAGCCTGACGGTCCCAAAAGCGTGACAAAGGAACCCGGTTCTATTTCAAGCGAAACATCGCGCACGGCGTAAAAATCCTTTTTGGTCTTGGGATCCTTATATATTTTTGATATATGGTCGAGCTTGACGCCTTTTTTCTCCTTGGGCATTCAGGCTTCCTCCTTTACATGTTTGCTTGTTCCAAAGTACTTGATAAACAGGTTCATTAAAAGTACCGCACCGTAAGTAATGGCTATCAGAACGGTGGCATAGGCGCATGCGACCCCGAAATAGCCTTTTTCCGCAAACTCGTTTATCTGTACCGTGATCAGTTTATATGACGGCGTTACCAGGAGTATTATGGCGGAAATAGCGGTGATGCTTCTGACGAAAGCAGTCACAAGACCGCTGAGAAACGAGTCCTTTATCAGGGGAAGCGTTACGGTCATAAACACTTTTCCGCTGTTTGCGCCCATATCATAGGCAGATTCCTCAATGGACCTGTCGATTTGCCTTAAGGCCGATATCCCGCTCCTGGTGCCAACAGGCAGGGAACGGACAATGAATACTATGACAAGTATCGTTCCGGTGCCATAAAGGCTCTGCAGAAAACCGCTTCTGAAGATTCCGCCTGCATATCCCCGGATGAATCCGACCCCGAGCACGGTACCCGGCACAGCCATTGCCAGGATCGACACGAATTCTATAAAGCCCTTTCCCGCAAACTTTTTCTTTACAACGAGATAAGCTATTATCATGGACAATACCGCCGTCAGCGGCGCAGCGATCAGGGACAAAACGACTGAATCACGGAAGGCTTTGAACCCTCCGTACTCCATCATATAATCGAACCATTTCAGACTGAGGGAGTAGTCCCTGCCCCAAAGCTTGAACAGGGCTCCGAGGGGGACCATGATATACATCAGTATAACAAATGCCGAGACCAATCCGCAGAAGACTGTCAGCGGGGCGGTAACGCTTCTGTCAGTGATAAGCATTCTTGCGCGGGATGCTTTTCCTGTCAGTGTTGCGGTCGATTTCGCTTCGAGATAATACTTCTGGACAATGAACAGGATAAG
>DUSJ01000251.1 GCA_012842645.1 Clostridiaceae bacterium
AATTCTGGGAAAATGTGACCCGGGAGGTCGTCGACAATATGAAGCGCCTGCGCCACCATGCTTCCCTCGGGATATGGTGCGGCAATAACGAGCAGGAGCTTGGATGGGCAGAATGGGGCTGGAGCGAAAAATGTCCCGGCAAGCTTAAGGATGACTATATAAACCAGTTTGAAAAACTGTTGCACGAAATTGCAGAAGAGGTTGATCCCAATACATTTTACTGGCCATCTTCGCCATCTTCGGGAGGAGGCTTTAAAGACCCCAACGGTGAAAGCAGCGGAGATATGCACTACTGGGCAGTATGGCACGACAAACTGCCCTTTACGGCCTACCGCAGCGTTTGCCCCAGGTTCATGTCCGAGTTCGGCATGCAGTCATTCCCGTGCCTGAAGACGGTGGAATCCTTTACGCTTCCTGAAGACAGGAACATTTTCTCGTATGTGATGGAATCCCACCAGAAAAACGGGACAGGCAACGAGAAAATACTCCATTATATAGCCGAAAATTTCAGGTACCCGAAGGATTTCGATTCCCTGCTGTATGTCTCCCAATTAATCCAGGCGGAGAGCATGAGATACGGGGTTGAACACTGGAGAAGGAACCGCGGCAGGTGCATGGGCGCTCTGTACTGGCAGGTCAATGACTGCTGGCCTGTTGCTTCCTGGTCCAGCATCGACTATTACGGAAGATGGAAAGCAGTCCATTATGCAGCAAGGAGATTTTTCGCGCCGATACTGGTTTCAGCCTGTGAAGACGGGACCACTGTGACTCTCCACATCTCCAATGAAACCAAGGAAGCAGTTGAAGGGGTTCTTTCCTGGAGATTGATGGACAACTGTTCCAGGGTCATTGAAAAGGGAGAAAAAAGAGTAACCGTAGAAGCTTTCTCTTCAGCCAGGTATGAAGAACTTGATCTTTCCGGGCTCCTCGATTCCATGGACAGGAAAAGAAACACCTACCTGGAGTTCAATTTTACGGTCAATGAAAGAATAGTTAGCAGCGGGACAGTGCTTTTCGTAAAACCAAAGCATTTCAGCTTTTTAGATCCTGAGATAACGACCGAAGTTTACGAACAGGCAGACCGGTATGTTATACATGTTGCCTCGAAGGCCTTTGCGAAATTTGTTGAGCTTCGTCTGGACACCATGGACCCGGTATTCAGCGACAACTGTTTTGATTTGTCCGCAGGATACCGGAAAGAAGTGTATATTATGAAGGAAGACCTTGATAAGAGCTTATCCCCCGAACAGTTGGCAGGTCAGTTAACCGTGCGCAGCATATATGACACATATTAGTTAAAATATGACGGATTTTTGTCCCTGATGCCTTTTTGGAAGATATTGGCCTGTACCTTAGTGTATAATGGTATAAAACATTTTACAAGGCGAGGGGATTTTATGAAAAAGATACTATCGTTCCTGCTGATATTTGCCATCCTGTTTACATTCATAGGGTGCGGGAAAAAGGACGATTCTGATGATGACAGGTCCGGTTCCAAAAAGAAAACTGAAGAATCCAGAAGATCCAATGATGAAGATATTGATAAAAAGAACAAGGACAAAAGCAAGGATAACAATGGCAAAATTGAACTTGATGTGGGACAGATGCACATAAACTTTAAAAAAGACACAGTAGCCATATCCTTCAATATATCGTCTGATGATATGGAAGATATGCTCGATATCAGTATGGACGAAAGCAATGATGACATCAGGGATGCTCTTATCGAAAGTTTCAGCAATGATTTCGGGGACGATGTCGAAATGACCTCATTCAAGAAAGGAAAGAATTATGTCAGCTTTACCATTGAAGTGGATGCCGAATCATTCAGTGAAAACTGGCAGGGTTCTTATCATCAGCAATATACATTGAGTGAATTTGCGGAAGACTATAACATGGACAGTGTTGAAGAGTTATGTGATTATTATACTTTCCTGGATTTCAGCAGCGAAGATGTGATCGACATCGAGGACCTTGCCAAGTATGCAGAAAATTATGTAGTATATGTAGGGGGATCTTTATCCACATCTATAAAGGGCTTATACTTTCAGTTCCCCGATAAGATACTCCTGATTACTGACAGCATGGAGTATAAAAAGATATCAAATAACACTATATTTGTAGAAAGTGGTTCAGGATTAGTAATTGTTAAATAATAACTGTGCAGTCGAGGTGCCTATGAATAACAGCAATCCAAAAGACAATAATACCGGCATTGAAGATTATCGCGAGACCCCGGCATCATGGCTCATTCGCGTGGTAAAGGGAGCGCTGATCGGTATCGGAGCCATCCTTCCCGGTTTATCGGGCGGAGTGCTCATGGTCGTATTCGGAGTTTACGATCGCCTGATATCTTTCTTGGGGAACTTCCCAAAAAATTTCAAGAAGCATTTTTTCTTTTTGCTCCCGGTGGGGATCGGCGGTGTCATAGGCATCTTCCTGTTTGCCGGGCTGGTTTCGGCGGCCTTCGGCAAATTTGCCGCGCAGTTTGTCAGTCTGTTTATCGGCTTCGTAGCCGGCACGGTTCCTTCCCTGTGGAAAACAGCCGGATTGAAAGGAAGGAGCGCAAAAGGGTATATCGCACTGATCGCAGCGGCTGCAGCAGTTTTTGCTTTTATGCTCTACGGGGAAAACCAGCTTACATCCATAGAACCTGACTTTTTGATCTGGATTGGCGGAGGGGTGCTGGTCGGCCTCGGATTTATCGTCCCCGGTCTCTCCCCTTCAAATTTCCTGATCTATTTCGGGATGTACAGCAAAATGTCCGACGGCATCTCCAACCTGGATTTCTCGGTAATCATACCGCTGCTGCTGGGCGTATTGCTGGCAGCTGCGGCTTTTTCGAAGATCGTCAGCATACTCTTTGAAAAAAAATATGAAATCATGTACCATATCATCCTTGGTACCGTACTGGGATCTTCCGTAGCCATTTTCCCCACCGTGGTCGCCCCGGGGCTGATGCCGGAAGGTCTGATGGAATCAGGGCTCACGTTCTTTCCTGCATTACTGCTCGTAATAGTGATGTTTGTACTGGGCATGGTCTCTTCCCTGCTGTTCAGCCGCGTGGAAGAGCGTTACAGCCCGGACAGATAATATAAAGCGGCGTGCCTGCATGCGATTTAAGCGCAGCACGGACAGCGGAACGGCCGCGACTTGAATCCCGGATGGACTCACGGAGCGATAAATCGCTGCAGGTTACAGCCGCAATAGTTGCGTAACTACTTCACCTCATATCCCAGCCTGGTGATCGCGTTCCGGATCTCATCCAATGATATCTTTTCTTCCTCATAGTTAAGCTTAACCTTGCTCGAGTTGAAAGAAACGTTTATGCTTTCCGTGTCCACTCCAGGCAGGGATTTCAGCGCGCCCTCGATTTTCAGGGCACAGGACGGGCATGTCAGTGTTTCCAGTTGAATTACGGCTTTTTTCATTTTTATCTCTCCTTAAATGTTCATTTATTATCAGGATATCTTAAACCAGTCTCGATCGTCCGCCTTAGTTTCAGTGCCCTGGCTTATAGCCGAGCAGCCGCATGCCGTTCAGGATAACCGCAAGGATGCTTCCTTCATGTACCAGCATCCCGATGGACATGTTCATCCAATCGCTGAAGAACACGCCGGCCAGCAGAAACAGCACGACACCGACTGCAATGGCAATATTCTGTCTCATGTTCGCAGCTGTCGCTTTCGCCAGTCCGAGCGCGTGAGGCAGGCGGCTGAAATCCGAATTCATCAGCACCACATCCGATGTCTCAATAGCCACGTCTGTACCATTACCCATGGCGATACCGATATGGGCAAGGGCTATTGACGGGCTGTCATTGACTCCGTCACCCACGAATGCCACTATCCTGCCCTTTGACTTCAGTTCTTTTATATATTCGGCCTTGTCTTCGGGCAGCATGTTCCCATGAGCTTCCGTGAGCCCAAGTTCCCGGGCGACCAAATCAACGGTTCCCTGGTTATCTCCTGAAAGGACTGTGAGATTTTTCACTCTCTGCTTCTTCAGCTTCCGGAGATTTTCCTTAATTTCCGGCCGGACCCTGTCGCGGATGCCTAACAGTAATTTCAGCCTGCCGTCTATTGCCGTTAGGACGAGTGAGTCTCCTCTTTCCTCAAATTCGCGCATGTCCGAAATGACTTTTTCATCGAGCGCTATATTTTCCTTTTCCATTAACCCTTTATTTCCGATTGCGACCCTGTGCCCATTGACCGTGGCAAGGATCCCTCCGCCTTTGACTACCTCGGTTTTTTCTACCGCAAAGACTTCAGTTCCACCGATATATTCCACGATGGCTTTTGCCAGGGGATGATCCGATTCCCTTTCGACACTCGAGAGATAACCAAGTATTTCGCCGGTATTTTCCGCATAGAACTCCACGTCCGCAACCTGGGGAGTTCCTGTTGTAAGGGTCCCGGTTTTATCGAAGACGATCGTATCAACCCTGCTGAAATCACTGATAACCTCGCTGCCTTTCAGCAGGATCCCATGTTTCGCGCCATTGCCGATACCCGCCACATTGGAGACCGGGACTCCTATTACCAGCGCCCCCGGGCAGCCAAGGACCAATATGGTTATTGCAAGCTCAATATCCCTTGAAATAAGCCATACAACCAAGGCAAGAATCAGGACAGCCGGGGTATAATACCTGGAAAACCTGTCGATAAAGCGTTCCGCTCTTGATTTTGAATCCTGGGCTTCCTCCACCAGCTCTATGATCCTGCTGAAAGTGGTGTCTTCACCGACCCGGTCAGCTCTCATCCGGATGGTCCCGTTTTCCAGGATTGATCCGGCAAACACCTTTGAATCTTTTTTCTTGCTTACCGGGAATGATTCGCCTGTAATGCTGGCTTCATCGACATAGCCTTCCCCCTCGATGACCGTGCCGTCAACAGGGATTTTCGCGCCGGTTTTTACAAGCAGAATGTCTCCGACGTCTACCTCCTCCACCCCTACTTCCCGGAAAATACCGTCTTTTGCAAGTTTCAGCGCGCTTTCCGGTGCCATTTCAGTCAATTCCCTGATTGCCGAGCGGGTTTTATTCAAAGTCCTCTTTTCAAGGTAGGCCCCAAAAAGGAAAAGGAACGTGACTATTGCCGATTCTTCAAAATTCCCGATAGCAAGAGCCCCGGCGGCCGCAATGGTGA
>DUSJ01000252.1 GCA_012842645.1 Clostridiaceae bacterium
AACGACGCTGAAGTTGTCCTCCACCGTGCCTTTTACCGATAAATAACCGTCAAAATCTATATTGCCCGTCGAGAAATCTACATCGCCCTTTATCTCAAGGTAATCATACACGCCGATGGTATCGCCCTTGTAATAAACAGCGCCGTTTTTCCTCGAATACAGGTAAGTTACGCCATTTTCGTAATGTTCACGGACCGATATGCGATCGTAGAGCAGAGGAAAGTTTCTTCCCGGGATAGGCGGGATGGGCTGGCCCCTCACATTTTTACCCGGGAAGCCGGGCGTGGGGTCCTTCCGTTCACCCAGCCAGTCTCCTTCCCTGACATGGTTGATAAGGCTCAGCTCGTAATAGTTGACCTTGTCCGAATCTATCACCTTGGGTTTGACATCGGAAAGCTGATACATTTTGATTATGGCGTCTTCGCCGTTGATAGGCGGAAAACCTTCGGCAATGACGTACTCGACCCCGGCCTTGAGCGGACCTGCCAGAAGCTTCGTGTCTATGCCGAAAACTATGCCGGCCTTATTCAGGTTATCGAATATTTCTTTTATCAGTTCTATCCTGTTATTGTCATATAATTCTTCATTGTTGACATAAAGAGTCATATATGCCTTAAGCCCGTCTTCGGATACCCTCAGGCTGACACGTTCCCTTTGCTCGCCAAACAGTTCGGGTCCCCTGGGCGCGTGGTTCAGCGCATTCTTGAGAGCCATTAAGTTAGTGACCTTTATGACAGGAAACTCTTTCAGGATATCGTTGAACATGTTCAGGGTAAAACCCCGCTTTTTTGATTTTATATAATATTTTCCGGAATCCTGAAGGATCTCCAAATAATCATTCTGATATAGAAGAGATAAACCCATTATAGCAACACACCTCACAAAGGATATTCTATATTTTCCACCCAAATGATATCTGTAAATCTAGTTATTCAATATTAAAATCAAAAGAAAATGTTTGATACTCCCCCATTGCTGTGCAAAGACCGCCCGTTTGGTTTATAATGAACCATAGGCAAGGCGCTGAAACAGGCTTTTTTCAAATTAAATATCGGAAGGATAATTTTGATGCATGAGTGGATATTGAAAAAAAACAATATTATTATAAAAGATTTGGAGCATTTTGATCCCATACATACCTTTGAATGCGGTCAATGCTTCAGATGGGAGGACATCGGCAGCGGCAGGTGGTTCGGCGTGGCCAGAGGAAGAGCCCTGGAACTGGAGTGGACCGGTAAGGACCTTATTTTCCACGACACCACCGAGGAGGACTTTCTGAACATATGGTACCCGTATTTTGACCTGGCCCGGGATTACGGAGAGGTCAAGGAGAGGCTTTCCAGGAACGATCCGATCATGGAGGAAGCTATCAGGTTCGGGTATGGGATAAGGCTTCTTAGGCAGGATTTCGAGGAAACGCTCATATCGTTCCTGATATCCCAGAATAACGGGATACCAAGGATAAAAAAGATAGTCGGGTGCCTGGCGAAGACCTATGGCGAGCCTATCAAATGCTCAAGGCCTGATGTTTACACTTTTCCGTCGTGCGAAAAGCTGGCCGGGCTGACGCTGGATGACCTGCAGTGCATACGCGCGGGTTACCGGGACAAGTATATACACAGGGCTTCAAGGCAGATCTGTTCCGGCGAGATTTCCATGGATGCCATCATGAACGGGAGCATTGAAGAGGCCCGCACGGAGATGGAAAAGATCTTTGGCGTTGGGCGGAAAGTGGCCGATTGCGTCCTGCTGTTCAGCGGGATCAGGTATGATATCTTCCCGGTGGACAGATGGGTAAAAAGAGTAATGGCTGAACTGTACCTCGGTTACGAGGCAAGCAACGAGGAGGTAAGCAGGTTTGCCAGGGAGAAATTCGGCGAGCTTGCCGGTTTCGCCCAGCAATACCTGTTCTACTATGCCCGGGAGAAAAAGATAGGAATGTGAAGCAGGGGTGTGAAGCAGGGGGACGGTTCCTCTGCTTCATTTTTACATTATATGCCAGTTCGACGGGCCAAGATTCTCGCTCCTGAGAAACTCTCCAAATCATCCGCGTTTACTACGTGGATCAGTTATTTAGCGACTGCAGCCTGCAGCGTTTCGGATTCGGGGAAGGCTCTATTTACTCGCTTTCTCGTAAAATGAGAAAATGAGTAAATGGTTGCGTCCTCATAAACAGAATTCAAGTCGCGACAGCTCCGCAATCGCAGTAATGTTTAAATCTCATGCAGGCACGCCGCTTTTTATGATTATTGGAGATTCTAAAAAATGGAAGAATGAAGCAAAGGAACCGTCCCCCTGCTTCCGGGAAAATAAAAAAGCAAGTTACTTTTCGCTTGCAGGCGAAACTAACTTGCTTTGTGGTGACCCCAGGGGGACTCGAACCCCCGTTACGGCCTTGAAAGGGCCGTGTCTTA
>DUSJ01000253.1 GCA_012842645.1 Clostridiaceae bacterium
CGTGTTGAAGAGTTTTGCAGGCCCCTGAATGTCGATTATATTTACAAGGCCCACAAGCCGCTAAGGGGAGGTTTCAAAAAAGCAATAGAAATCATGGGCCTGGACAAGGACCAGGTGGCGATAATAGGAGACCAGCTTTTTACTGATGTTCTTGGAGGAAACCTTAACGGCATCCGGACAATTCTCATAAAACCCATCGATCCTGACGAACCCCTGTTCATCAGGTTAAAACGCGTATTTGAAAGGCCTTTTTTGAGAAAAAAGATATATAAAGATAAAATATAGAAAAGCTTAGTGTATTTTTGTCAAATTGTATGTTAAAATCAAGGAAGAACCCAACAGGAGGTCTGTTTATGCAACAACATCAGATGAAGAATTACATGGAGGAGATCGTATTCAATACCATGGATGATATCCTGAAAGATATCAACATGTGCAAGTGTGAGCGCTGCAGGTATGACATTGCCGCCAAAGCTCTCAATGATCTGCCTCCTCAGTATATCGTCACTCAAAAGGGAGAAATCTATTCCAAGATCAACAACCTGAAAACCCAGTTTGAGGTGGATGTTATAGCTGCTATTACAAAGGCTGCCATCATTGTGAAAAGAAATCCAAACCACGACGCGGAAACTCTTCTCAAGAGATAGTCAGCCTGCCGTAAACAGCTTGAAACACTATATTTGCACTTGTCAACATTTATTCGCCATGCTATAATGTTACGGGTTATTTTAACACACACGTCATTTGATTCGCAAAACCGTGCTCGGTCCGCAGGATTGGGTCCTTTGCGAAGAAGATAATGACGGAGGAAAAAACAAGGAGGATTTTTTATGTCAGTAATTTCTATGAAGCAACTGCTCGAAGCAGGTGTTCACTTTGGTCACCAGACAAGAAGATGGAACCCCAAAATGGCGGAATACATCTTCACCGAGAGAAACGGTATCTACATCATTGATCTTCAGAAAACAGTCAAGAAAATTGATGAAGCTTATTACTTTATCAGGGACCTCGTCATGGAGGGCGGGAGCATACTTTTTGTCGGAACCAAGAAGCAGGCGCAGGACGCCATCAAAGAAGAGGCAGAGCGCTGCGGCCAGTTCTATGTAAACAACAGGTGGCTTGGCGGTATGCTCACTAACTTCAAAACGATCCGCAAGAGCATCGATCGTCTCCAGACTCTCAAAAAGATGTCAGAAGACGGGACTTTTGACGTACTTCCCAAAAAGGAAGTAAGCAAATTGGTTCTCGAAATGGAGAAACTGGAAAAGAACCTTGGCGGTATCGTTGAGATGAGAAAACTCCCTGTTGCCCTGTTCGTAGTGGATCCCAAGAAGGAAAGAACAGCAGTATTGGAAGCAAGGAAACTGGGGATACCCATTGTAGCCATTGTCGATACCAACTGTGACCCCGATGAAGTTGATTATGTCATTCCCGGCAATGACGATGCAATAAGGGCTGTAAAGCTTATCACTTCCAAGATCGCCGATGCCGTTATCGAAGCTAAACAGGGCGAAATGGGTTCTGCCGCTGTAAATGAGACGGCACCTTCCGACGAAGATATCGACGAAAGCGCACTGGCAGAAAGTATTGAAAGTGTCAACGTTACAGAAGATATAACCGGGGATGTAGAGTAAAATAAAGCTTTATAGGAGGATATCAATATGGAAATAAGTGCTGGTTTGGTAAAAGACCTCAGGGACAGAACCGGAGCAGGTATCATGGACTGCAAGAAAGCCTTGGCTGAGACGAACGGCGATATAGATAAAGCCATTGAGTATCTTCGTGAGAAGGGTATAGCAAAGGCTGCAAAGAAAGCCGGAAGACTTGCCAGCGAAGGTATTGTGGAAGCATATATTCATGGAGGCGGCCGCATAGGCGTTCTTGTAGAAGTCAACATTGAGACCGATTTCGCAGCCAAGAACGAGGAATTCAGGGCGTTTGTAAAAGATATCGCAATGCAGATAGCCGCTATGAGTCCCCAGTACGTCAAGAGGGAAGACATTCCCGCTGAAGTAATCGAGAAAGAAAGGGAAATCCTCAAGGCCCAGGCTATCAACGAAGGGAAGCCTGCCAACATCGCCGACAAGATAGTAAACGGCAGGATTGAAAAGTTCTACAATGAGGTTTGCCTCCTTGAGCAGCCATTCATAAAGGACAATGAAAAGACCGTGGAGCAGGTCCTCAAGGAGAAAATAGCAAAGATAGGCGAGAATATCAGCATCAGAAGATTCGTCCGCTATGAAATGGGCGAGGGCCTCGAAAAGAAAGAAGAAAACTTTGCTGAAGAAGTAATGAAACAATTGAAGTAAAAAGCTAAAACGGGGGTATATTGATACTTGACATATACTCCCTTTTAGTATGTATTTTTCTA
>DUSJ01000254.1 GCA_012842645.1 Clostridiaceae bacterium
AAAAAGAGAATATGTTTCTTAGGGAGTGAGACCTTAATGGACTGGAGTCTTTTTCAGTTCGAACCGGGATTTATTCTGGTTGTTTTAGTCCGTTTACTTGCAGCGTGCATACTTGGAGGGATCATCGGATTTGAGCGTGAATATTCGCGGAACCAGCCGGCAGGATTCAGGACGCATATCCTTGTGTGCCTGGGGTCTTGCCTGACAATGGTGATAGTCCATTTCCTGGTAACTGCTTACGCTGGAAAAATAAATATCGATCCAACCCGAATGGCAGGCCAGGTTGTCAGCGGCATAGGCTTTCTGGGAGCAGGCGCCATCCTTCGGCATGGCACATCTGTTAAGGGCATTACCACCGCGGCAAGCATATGGGCCGTGGCAGGCGTAGGCCTTGCCTGCGGTGTCGGATTTTATACAGGCGCTGCACTGGCTACCGTTCTTATCTGGGCTGTGCTGATGTACCTGAAAGGTATTGAAAACAAGTTCATGATGAAGAAAAAAACTAAAATTAAAATGGTCGAAGTTGAAGGAGAAGCGGGAAAACAGCTTATCGAACCGCTTAATAACCTGCTGAAGGAATACGGGCTTGCCATAAAAAGCATGGAGGTAAATGAGAATACCGGTACAGGCAGGCAAAGGATTCTCTTTTATATCGAATCGGGAAACAATGAGTTGGATTTGATTGACATATCGGCTAAAATATATGAGTTGGACGGAATACTTAAGGTGTCCCTGTAAAGGAGATGAAATGTTCAATTGACAAAGAAGAAAAGGATTTTAAGGGAGATCGCGGAATGGATATTCCTGATTATCGCCGCATTTTTGATAACTTCTGTGATCCAGAGCGAACTGTTTGCATTGACAGAGGTCAACATGGAATCCATGGTGGAAACCCTGGAGCCCGGTGATAAGCTTATAATGAGCAAGCTTGCATATACTTTCAGCGAGCCTGAGCGCGGCGACATTATAATCTTTTTAAGAAACGAGCCCGTAGGCGGGATCATCGGAAGAGCCTCCATCTTCATCAACGACATATCATTGAAGATGAGGAAACAGTTCAGAAGGAACAGGCTTATAAAGAGGGTTATCGGGATTCCCGGCGACACCATTGAGATACGGGACAATATCCTGTATGTAAACGGGGAACCCCAGAACGAGCCTTATGCAAGGATAGATCCAATGGAGAACAAAGTGCTTAACGGCGAGCTTGAAAAAACGGTCGTTTATCCTGGCGAACTGTTCGTGATGGGGGACAACCGGGGCCAAAGCCTGGACAGCAGGAATTTCGGGAAGATAGATATGTCCTGGGTCGAAGGGAAGGCTATTTTCAGGGTGATGCCATTCAGCAAATTCGGCTCGATTTACAGGTAAATACATCGGAATTTTTGGCAAGCTGCCTGAAAAGGCAGCTTTTTTTTGAAGATTTATATAATTTTTTGATTGACAATCAAAATAAATAGTGCAATAATATGTACTGTTTGCATGTTTAGTAATAGTAAACTTTTTGTTATGTAAGTTTTTAGAAAAGTTTAATAACATTAAACTATTTACATTAATTGGGGGTATTTATGCAAATCGGGAACAAGCTGAAGCGATTAAGACTTATAAGCGGGATGACCCAGGAAGAAATAGCTGATCGCTGCGAATTGACGAAGGGATATATCTCCCAGCTTGAAAGGGATCTGACGTCACCATCCATCGCAACGCTGCAGGATATACTTGATTGCCTCGGCACCACCCTCCAGGAGTTTTTCAGTGAAGAAGCCGATGACGAACAGGTAGTATTCACCGAGTCCGACTTTTTTGTCAAGGAGTCGGCAGAAGAAGGATATGCCATCCACTGGATTGTACCCGATGCCAAGAAAAGACTGATGGAACCAATTATTGTTGAAATCAAGCCGAATTGCTCATTCGAAGAAGATCATCCGCACCAGGGCGAAGAATTCGGGATGGTTTTAAACGGAAGCGTGAACTTATACCTGGGCAAGGAACGATTCAGACTAAAAAAAGGTGACTGCTTCATGTTCAAGCCGAATAAGACCCATGTGATAAGGAATGCCGGGAAATCGGTAGCAAGAATATTATGGATATCAACACCACCAAGCTTTTAGCGGGAGACGATGGAAATGGGAAGGAATCTTATTGAAATCAAGAATTTGACAAAGCGTTTTGGCGACGTTACCGTAGTCAACAACATCAGCCTTGATATCAAGGAGAATGAGTTCGTTACCCTTCTTGGCCCCAGCGGATGCGGGAAAACGACTACTCTTCGCATGATCGGAGGCTTTGAGGAGCCTGACGAGGGACAGATCTTTTTCGAAGGGAAACTCCTCAACCCGATTCCGGCATACAAAAGAAATATAAACACGGTTTTCCAGCGCTATGCGCTTTTCACCCACATGAACGTGTTTGAGAACATAGCTTTTGGTCTTCGTATCAAGAAAATTCCGAAGAATGAAATTGAAAAACGCGTAAAAAGGATGCTCAAGCTTGTGGACCTCGAAGGATTCGAGGAAAGGTATGTCGACTCCCTGAGCGGCGGACAGCAGCAGCGCGTGGCAATTGCCCGCGCCCTTGTGAATGAACCCAAGGTGCTTCTCCTTGACGAACCGCTGGGAGCACTGGACCTGAAGCTCAGAAAAGAAATGCAGATCGAGCTTCTTGACATGCAGAGAAGCGTGGGCATTACGTTCATATATGTTACCCATGACCAGGAAGAAGCCCTGACCATGTCGGACACCATAGTCGTTATGAACAACGGGGTGATCCAGCAGGTAGGTACGCCGGAGGACATATACAATGAGCCAATAAACCGCTTTGTAGCTGATTTTATCGGTGAGAGCAATATTATAGAAGCTATAATGCCGGAAGACTGCAAGGTGGCTTTTGACAATGTGGTGCTGGACTGCGTCGACAAGGGCTTTGCCCCGAATGAACCGGTTGATATAGTTATACGGCCCGAGGACATCCGTATCGTCACCAACCCTGACGAGGGGATGATAAAGGGCACGGTCAGGTCCGTGGTATTCAAGGGTGTCCATTACGAAATGATCATTGAATCCGACGCCGGAAGAGAATACATGGTCCATCGCACCATAGCGTTCCCTGTCGGAAGTTACGTGGGCATGAACGTACAGCCTTTCGACATCCAGGTGATGAAAAGGGGTGATCCGCTTTGAAGAAGAGGGTTAGGATACTGGCATATCCATACGTGGTTTGGATGGCTATTTTCATAGTGGTGCCCCTGTTCCTGGTGCTCATTTACAGCTTGACCAGCGGGGATATACACGATATAAACAGCCTGCAGTTTTCTTTCGAGAGCTATCAGAAAGTAGCGGAGCCTTTATACCTGAAAGTGATAGGGGATTCGTTCCTGCTGGCGTTTATTTCCACTGTGATTTGCCTGATACTGGGCTATCCGGTGGCCATGATCATCGCAAACGCGAATCCAAAGTACAGGAGCCTCCTGCTTATGCTGTTCCTCGTGCCTATATGGATGAATTTCCTGCTCAGGACCTACGCATGGATGTCCATACTGTCACCAAACGGTATAATCAACAGGTTCCTTGCATTCCTCGGGCTTCCCAGGCTCGAAATAATGCCCGGGAACGTGGCGGTATTGCTTGGAATGGTATATAACTTCCTGCCATTCATGGTCCTTCCCATATACACAGTCCTGAGCAAGATAGACAAGCAGGTGCTCGAAGCCTCAAGCGACCTTGGGGGCAACCGGGTTGTCACATTTACGAGGATAATACTCCCATTGAGCATACCCGGGGTGGTATCGGGAATAACCATGGTATTTCTGCCAGCAGTGAGCACCTTTGTCATATCAGGACTGCTGGGCGGAGGCAAGACGCCGCTGATAGGAGACCTGATCGAACAGCAGTTCCTGTTCTCAAGAAACTGGCATTTCGGCTCGGCCCTGTCTATTATTCTCATGATAATGATTCTTATCTCGATGGCTATCATGTCCAGGATAGATAAGAACGGCCAGGAGGAAGGAGGAAAAGCGGGATGAGCAAAGCATTGAAAAGGATCTACATGGGAATTATCTATCTTTTCCTTTATGCTCCTATAATCGTGCTTATAGTGTTTTCTTTCAACAAGTCGAAATCAAGAGGCCAGTGGGGAGGTTTTACCCTGGACTGGTATGCTGAGCTTTTCCAGAGCCGCCAGATACGCGAAGCCCTTTATTTTACCCTGCTTATAGCGGTGCTTTCCACGATAATCTCGACCATTGTCGGCACCATCGCGGCTCTTGGCATCAACAACATGGGGAAATTCAGCAGGACAGTCATCCTCAATATCAACAATCTTCCCGTGCTGAACCCTGATATTGTTACGGGCGTAGCCCTGATGACCCTGTTTACATCGCTGAAGGTTGAACTGGGATTCGTCACAATGCTGATATCACACATAGTATTCAGCATCCCGTACGTGATACTGTCAGTGCTGCCAAAGCTCAGGCAAATGAACAAGCATATAGCCGAGGCTGCCATGGACCTCGGCGCGACGCCTTCCTATGCCCTGAGAAAAGTAATTATACCCGAGATATTTCCGGGAATAATAAGCGGAGCGCTGATGGCTTTTACACTTTCGATCGACGATTTTGTCATTAGCTTTTTTACAGCCGGAACGTCAGTCACCAACCTGTCCATATTGATTTACTCCATGGCCAAGAGAGGCATAAAGCCGACAATAAACGCGCTGAGCACGCTGATGTTCGTAACGGTACTGATTTTGATGCTTATTATAAATAAAAAGAGTGGAAAAGGAGAAGAGATACTGCTATGAAAAAGATACTTGTATTTATTATAATGACAGCAATATTACTCACTTCCGTGTTACCGCTTGCCGGCTGCAGTTCAGGGGTGGTAATCAACGTATTCAACTGGGGTGAATACATTGAAGAGTCATTGCTCGATGAGTTTGAAAAAAAGACTGGAATCAGGGTTAACTACAAGGCATACCAGACCAACGAAGAGCTGCTTGCCAAGCTTGAAGCAGGCGGAAGCAGCTATGATGTGATATTCCCTTCAGACTACGCGGTGTCTGAACTAATAAAGAAGGATATGCTTCATGAACTGGATTTCAGCAATATTCCGAATTACAAGTATATAGATGAAAGATTCAGGAACCTTGACTTTGATCCTGAAAACAAGTATTCGGTGCCATATTTCTGGGGAACCATTGGAATCCTGTATAACAAGGACATGGTGGATGACCCTGTTGACAGCTGGGATATACTGTGGAATGAAAAATACAAGGGCCAGATACTGATGAAAAAGGACGTCCGTGATTCCATAGGCGCGGCCCTGAAGAAACTTGGATATTCCATGAACAGCACCAACGACCAGGAACTGGCCGAAGCAAAAGCCCTGCTTAAAGCCCAGATACCGCTTGTCAACGGTTATTACGGCGATGAGATCAGGGACCTGATCGCAAACGGGGACGCTGCCATGGGTCTTACCTATTCAGGGGATTACATGGACCTGTACTGGGAAGGATTTGAAAACATAGGATATGGCGTTCCGAAGGAAGGAACCAATGTCTGGTATGACTGCATGGCTATACCCAAGACCAGCAAACATAAGAAAGAAGCCGAGATGTTCATCAACTTCATGCTCGATCCGGACGTATCTTTCAGGAATTCGGAAGCCATGGGTTACACTACGCCCAACTCTGCTGCGCTGGACAGGATGCGGGAAGAATATCCCGAAGTGTTCGAAGATCCCGGGTACTGGCCTGACGAGGAGATCATAGAGAAAAGCGAAGTCTATCTTGACCTTGGCGATTATAAATCCATATACAACGATATCCTGACAGAGGTCCTTGCGGAATAAACATGATACCTGTCTTTGAGATGTTGATAAAATACAGGGGAACCAATCCCCTGCCCTTCCATATGCCAGGCCATGTCCTGGGCAGGGGATTGGCACACGAGCTAAAGGCCGCCGGCAGTCTGGACATAACCGAGATACCGGGTTCAGACTGCCTGCACTTCCCCGCAGGTGTAATTAAGATGGCCCAGGAACTTGCTGCAAAATGTTTTGGGGCGGACTATACGTTTTTCCTGGTCAACGGATCGACCGGCGGAATACACGCAATGCTCCAGGCCGCCTTGGATCCTGGCGATAAAA
>DUSJ01000255.1 GCA_012842645.1 Clostridiaceae bacterium
AGTGACAATTTGCCCGACTTCATGGCGTCGAAGCAGGATGATATCTTCCGGATACTTTCAGCCGCAATGGAATTGGTTACCGGGTTCGCCCGTCTCGTGATCATGCCCTCAATGGAATGGGAGAGGGCATCGATAGCGGTATTGATCGTGATATTCATAGGCATGTCCAGCATATACCTCGCATCAAGGAAGGCATATTTCGGGAACAGGATCGGCGATCCCAGGCTGGTCTTTGTCCGGGCACGGTCATTGGTCAGTATAGAATAGGGAGTGACCTCGGAACCGGTACCGGCTGTAGTCGGGATAAAGATCATGGGCATTATTTCCGGCCCGTACTGGCCTGAAAACAGGTTATCATCAGAAATATCCTGGCATGCAAGAAGGTTTATGGCTTTTGCCGCGTCCATGGGAGAGCCGCCGCCTATGGCGATCACGGAATCGACTCCCTCTTTCTTTGCAAATTCTGCTCCTTCCCTGACACAGGCGATTGAAGGGTTCGGAGTCACCCTGTCAAATATGGTCCAGGTCTGGCCGTTTGATGAAAGGACATTTAGCACATCATCAAGGGAACCGTTCTTTTTTGCTGAGCTGGCTCCTGTGACGATAAGGACTTTATTGCCGATTTCACGAAAAATTTCCGGATTAGATTTTACACAGTCTTCTCCCATGATGACCCGTGTGGGCATAAAATACTGCTGTCTCATTTTTCAGTGCTCCTTTCCCTATAGTGCTATTATATAACCAACACGCAATATATACAATGTCCCAGGCTCTTTAAAGCGGCGTGCCTGCGTACCTTGTCATACAAAGGCCGAAATGCCCCTGTTGGTCATATTGATCAGCATTGCCGCCATTTCCCGCGGAGACTGCTTCATGCCTTCCTTCAGCCATTTATGCACCACGCCGACACTGCCTGTTATGGCAAAGGAGTACAGGTATTCGGCAACATCTTTGTTGACTGATTTTTTTGTCCATTCGGATATGCATTGCTTCTGAACGATCATCATGACTTCCTGCTGGAACGCGATATCACCCTTGTCGCTTAGGAGAACAGAGCAAACCTCAGCATTTTCCTTGATGTATTCGAATATTTTCTCCAGTATCTGTACGGATCTTGAACCATCGTCAATGCTGAATGAAAAACCTGCAAGATATTCGTTGATGTCATTAAGAAGCCCGGTTTCAATCTGCCTTAGCAAATCATAGGGATCAGTATAATGAGCATAGAAAGTAGCCCTGTTGATATCCGCCAGTTCACAGATTTCTTTAACGGTGATATTTGTAATATGCTTTTGCTTCAGAAGCTTTACAAGGCTTTCCCGGAGGACCATTTTTGTGTATTTTACCCTTCTGTCAGTTTTCCCGTTTTTCATTACCCTCATGCCAGGCTGTCAGCCGCCTGGTTGCCGCTCCTTTCCAATAATTATACTGATTAATCTTTTCTGCTGATTTTTTTACACTTTATAATCGTCATGTCGAGCAACTTACAAAAGTTACTAATCTGTCTGTTGTAATATTAACACAATGCTATTATATTATTAATGAGTAAATTATTCAACACTACGTCTATTATCTTAAAGGAGTAAATATGAACAGGATATCCAGGTTCGTTACAGGAAAAAAAAGAACCGTTGTAATAATATTCTCTGTTTTGGCTGTTGTCTGCGGCCTATTAATGCTCACAGTCCCGGTGAACTATAAAATTACGGATTATCTGCCCCAAAATGCCCGTTCAACCATAGCTATCCGGATCAATGACAGGGAATTCAACAGCCCGGTTCCTAACGCAAGGGTCATGATCAGCAACGTAACCCTGATGCAGGCTATGGAATACAAAAAAAAGATATCCTCCATCGAGGGAGTACACGAAGTAATATGGCTGGACAGTGTCATAAACCTGAAGGAACCCATAGAGATGGCCGACAGGGAAGTCGTGGAACAGTATTACAAGGACAATACGGCCTTGTTTTCTGTCACGATTCTTGACGGGTATGAAGTTGAGGCTACCGATGAAATCTACAGGCTCATTGGCGAAGAGAACGCCCTTGCCGGTGACGCGGTCAACCTGGCAACTTCAAAGAAGCTGCTGGTATCTGAAGTTTTAAGCGCCCTTTCATATCTTGTCCCCATTATACTCATAGTCTTGCTGCTTACCACTTCATCCTGGATCGAACCGTTTTTGTTCCTGATTACAATCGGGGCGGCTGTTCTTATCAATATGGGGACCAACTTGTTCTTCGGGGAAATATCGTTTATGACCCAGTCCATAAGCCCCATCCTCCAGATGGCTGTTTCCCTTGATTATTCCATATTCCTGCTCCACAGTTATGATGAATACAAGGCAAAGACTGACAATAAACGAGAAGCGATGGCCATGGCCATGAAAAGGTCATTTACGGCTATTATAGCAAGCGCCGCCACTACCCTTTTCGGCTTCCTGGCCCTGCTTTTCATGAAGTACAGGATAGGCGCAGACTTGGGTCTGAACCTTGTTAAAGGTATTGTGATAAGCTTTATCACCATCATGATATTTCTTCCTGCCCTTACCCTGGCCTGTGACAGCCTGATAACCAAAACGAAACATAAAAAGCTCATTCCTGGATTCAAGAGTATCAGCCGCCTGGTGTGGAAATTAAGAATACCCGTTCTTCTTCTGGTTGCCGTTATAGCCGTTCCCTGTTTCCTGGCCCAGGGCAGGACCGACTTCCTGTATGGCATGGGACAGATATCCCCCAACAGCAGAGGCGGCCGGGACCAGATTAAAATAAATGAAAAATTCGGAACCTCCATGCCTATCGTGCTCCTGGTCCCCAGGGGAGATCCGGCCAAAGAAGCCATGCTTGGTTCTGAGCTTGAGGATATTGACCATGTTACCGGAGTGGTTTCGTACGCCGGTATGGTTGGCCGGTCAATACCTGCAGAATTCCTGGATCCCGGGATAACGGAGCAGTTTTACTCTGATAATTACAGCCGTATCATTGTTTATACCGATACCGAAGAAGAGGGTGAAGAAGCTTTTTCCACCGTTGAGCGGATACAGGAAAAAGCAAGGGAGTATTATGACGACGCTGTATATTTACTGGGGCAGAGCGTCAGCCTGTATGACATGAAAAATGTTGTCACTGAAGATACCCGCATAGTGAACCTGATAGCCATTGCATCCATTTTCCTTATCCTGCTACTGTCTTTCAGGTCCGTAACCCTGCCTGTGCTGCTGACATTAACGATTGAAATGGCCATATGGATAAATCTCTCAATACCATATTTTACAGGCGGTACACTGTGCTATATCGGTTACCTGGTGTTAAGCACCGTGCAGCTTGGAGCCACGGTTGACTATGCAATACTGATCACGGACAATTACCTGTTCAACCGTAAGGCCATGAACAGGAAAGATGCTATCAGGGCCACTCTTGAAGGTCATTTTGTATCAGTACTGACTTCTGCCGTGATATTGTCATCAGCAGGTTTCTGCCTTGGTTTTACCACATCCAGCCCCATAATATCAGACCTGGGAATCCTCCTGGGTAGAGGAACGCTGCTGTCCATGGCATTGGTCATCCTGTTCCTTCCGCCCCTGCTTGTCCTCGGGGACGGGATTATTAAGAAAACAACACTGAAGGCTGAATTCCACAAGGAGTGATGATAATGAAGAAGAGTATGAAATTCGCTTATATCGCTGTCATATTGTCTGTAACCATGATTCTTTCGTCGGGGAGCATCCCCCTGATGGCGGAAGAAAACTCCGCAGGGACCAATGCCGGCACGGAAGGCAGGATATCATCAAAGGAAGAGGTTATCTACTGCCTGCTGGATCACGGCGGAAGAATAAAGGAATCTTATGTCGTAAATATACTGAATGTAACTGATCCGGGAGTCGTTTACGATCACGGTTCCTATTCCTTGGTGAAAAACCTTACCGATACCGGCGAACTTATCAATGAGAACGGGAAGGTGAAAATTAACGCTGCCGGCGGCAGGTTCTATTACCAGGGAAACCTTGGTAACGCAAGTCTGCCCTGGATAATAGACATATCATATTACCTTGACAATGCAAAAATCGAACCTAAAGATCTTGCAGGAGCCAGCGGACATGTAAAAATCGAGATCAGTACCAGAAAGAACAGCGCAGTGGACTCGGGATTTTTCGAAAACTACCTTCTGCAGGTAACCGCACAGCTTAATACCGGGAAGTTCAGAAACATTGTGGCGAATGGCGCAACATTTGCAAATGCCGGTGAAAATAAAGTTGCAACCTTCACAGTTTTGCCGGGCATGGAAGAAAAATTATACATCGAAGCGGACGTGACAGGATTTG
>DUSJ01000256.1 GCA_012842645.1 Clostridiaceae bacterium
CATGCCAGAGCCCCTCCTCGGGCAGGCTCAGCGTCTCCGGCCCCATACCAGCATTGTAAGCCACGAATATGGTCCTCCAGGGATCGTTGTTGGCATGGTTGTTTATAGAAAACGCTATGACCCACTCGGGACATGGATAGAACACAATATTTCTCCTTATTTCTTCGGGCTCGACCATCCTGAAAGCCGGGTGGGCTTTTCTCAGCGCTATCAGTCCCTTATGGTAACTGAAAACACTATAGTATTTCGATTTCAGTGACCAGTCTATCTGGTTGATCTCGTCAGGCGAACAGTATGAATTATGGTCTCCTTTTTTTGAACGCATCATATCGGTGCCAAGCATGAAGAACGGGATTCCCTGGGAGGTGAGGACTATGGCTGCGGCCAGCTTCACGAGACGGACATGGTCCTCCTCGCCAAGGTCCGGCCTGCTTGCAATAAGCTTGTCATACAAGGTGAGATTGTCATGGGAAGCCGTGTAATTCACGCAGTGCCATGCATAACTCGCCCATGCATAGCTCGAGTAATTGACCTTTGAATAATCAACTCCCGGGTGATAGACCGCTCCGACAACGCCGAACTTGACCCCTTCCCTGTATCCCAGGTTGCCCGTGATGAAGCCGGTGGCATCCTGCCGGAAGGCGTCGCCCTTGATGGCATCCCTGGTATTGTCGTTGAATAAGGCGATCCTGTTCAGCTTCTGGGCATTCACTTTCATCGCGGCGTCATAGCTTTTCAGAAGGCTTGGACCGCCTGTCCAGCCTTCGCCGTAAAGCAGTATGGACGGGCTGATCTTGTCCAGTTCCAGCCGGATTGTATTCATGGTTTCAATATCTATAAGGCCCATCAGGTCGAACCTGAAGCCGTCTACCTTGTAATCCCTGGCCCATCTCTTCACCGATTCCACAATGAAGTTCCTTACCATCGACCGCTCAGAGGCTATCTCATTCCCGCAGCCCGATCCGTTTGAGAGATTGCCCTGCCTGTCGGCGCGGTAGTAGTAACCAGGCACAAGCTTGTTGAAATCGGAATCAACGGTCTTGTATGTATGGTTGTATACAACATCCATTACTACCCCGATACCCGTTTCTTTGATGGCCTTGACCATTTCCCTGAACTCCCTTATGCGGACATAGCCATCGTAAGGGTCTGTTGCGTAGGAACCTTCCGGGACATTGTAATTCGTGGGATCATAGCCCCAGTTGTACTGGTTTTCAAGGGGCTTGGTCTCATCGACCGTGAAGAAGTCAAATACAGGCATCAGGTGGACATGGGTGATACCCAGGTCTGCCAGGTGGGAAAGGCCCGTGGGAAAGTTTTCAGGGGAGCGGGTGTCCTTTTCGGCAAGGCCTCTGAACTTCCCGCGATGCTGTACTCCCGAGCTTGGATGGATGGTTATATCCCGTACATGGACCTCGTACACTATTGCGTCAGTAGGGCTGTCCAGCTGCCTGTAATGGACATTCTCCCATCCTTCCGGGATTGCAAGGGCAGGATTCACCACCATGCTTCTCCTGCCGTTCACTCCTGAAGACCTGGCATAGGGGTCGGCAGCCTCGAGGGTCTTGCCCATTACCATGATACTGTAGGTATAGTAAACCCCGGAGAGATCACCGCCGACAGTTGCCTCCCAGATTCCTTTTTCCTGACGTTTCATTTCGATCACGTCTTTCAGGTCCGGACCGGCGCCGGTTTCATAAAGGTTCAGATACAAAGCCTGGGCTGTGGGAGCCCAGACCTTGAACACGGTACAGTCAGGTCCCCAGTTGGCCCCGAGGTCGTCCCCGTCATAGGTATATATACTTTCAAACTCCGATGTATCGTAAATGGTGCCGTACTCGACATATCCCACCCTGAAACCGGGTTTGTAAACGGTATATGTGCAGCCAGGTATCATGTCCTTCTCCAGCGAGATCATGAATTGCCTCGAGCCTTTTATGGGTGTAACGCGGTGCACGGGTATCTTCAGACCGTCTTCATATACCTCGAAGGGCAGTTCTTCATGGCTTTCAGTAGCAGGAGCCTGGAGGGAGACGAATATTTCCCGGAAATTTTCGAATATGGCTTTTTCAAATCCGGGTGTGAGGTGAAGTTCGTCAAAGGAGCGGAATATATCCGCAGTATCCTGTATAAGGTAGATATCTTCGGATTCGGTCTTTGCCTTTTCAGACATCAGGTAATAACGGTCATAATAATAATCCCTCTCGTGCCATCCGCCGCGGCGCACGATTATCCCTATTTCCCTGCTTTCGAACCCGGAGACGTCGATCTCGGCTATTATTGACTTTTTCTGTGTGTCACCATCAAGGTATTCATGTTGGTTAAATATATATACAGAGCCTTCCCGGCCTTTTTCCCATATCCACAGGTCCCAGCCGGAGTAATCCTGGTCATACCTGTAATAGTGGATCCTCAGCATCAATTTCCTCCGCTACTTTTACTCGGGTCTGCAAACAGCCTGTGTCACGGGGACGGTTCTTTTGGCACAATTGTGCCAACGGAACCGTCCCCGTGGCACACTTCAATAATTATTTATTCCGCAAACCAATTGTTACATACCTTGCTGCGATTGTAAAGAAAATATTGGACAAAAAAGGACGGTTCAGTCTTGAACCGCCCTTTGATAATCGAATTTGCTTTATTCTTCACTGAGTCTCTTCTCAAGCGCATAAAGCTGGTTCCAAAGTTCCTTCGGAAGCTTGGGCCCGTAGTTATTGTAGTGTGCCTTGATGGACTCTACTTCCCTGAGCCATTCTTCCTTGTTGACCGAAAGGATTCCCTTCAATGCCTCAGCACTGATATCGAGCCCTTCGATATCGATCGCGTCAGGAGTAGGCAGGTAGCCTATTGCAGTCTTAACGGCTTTTCCTTCGCCCGATACCCTTTCGAATATCCACTTCAGAACGCGGCTGTTTTC
>DUSJ01000257.1 GCA_012842645.1 Clostridiaceae bacterium
CCAGGAGCCGGATAATAGCGGCAATCAGGAAATTCCTTGACGCGCGGGACTTCCTTGAAGTCGAGACTCCCATCCTCAACACCATACCCGGCGGAGCCGCGGCGCGGCCATTCATAACCCATCACAACGCTCTCGACATAGACATGTATTTGAGGATCGCCCCGGAGCTTTATCTTAAGAGGCTTATAGTCGGCGGGCTCGAACGGGTTTATGAGCTGGGACGCATGTTCCGCAACGAGGGGATATCCATCAAGCATAATCCTGAGTTCACCATGATGGAGGTCTACCAGGCGTTCACCGATTACCACGGCATGATGGAACTGGCTGAAAACCTGATCTCCACTGTCGCCCAGGAAGTGCTCGGAACCATGAAAGTTACCTACCAGGGCCAGGAGATCGACCTGACGCCTCCATGGACCAGGATCACCATGCAGGATGCGGTCCTGAAATACGCAGAAGTTGACTTCGACAAAATCAAAACCGACGAGGAAGCCAGGGAAGCAGCAAAAGCCAAAGGCCTGGAAATCGAGGGCAGCCCGGTAAGGGGTGAAATTTTAAGCCTGCTTTTCGAAGAATTCGCAGAACCACACCTGATCCAGCCTACGTTTGTCCTGGATTACCCTGTGGAGGTATCGCCGCTTACCAAGCGTAAGCCGAACAAGCCGGAGTTCACCGAACGCTTCGAGATTTTCATAACCGGGCGCGAGTTCGGCAACGCGTATTCTGAGCTCAATGATCCCATCGACCAGAAAGAGCGTTTCCTGGACCAGGTCAGGAAAAGGGAGGCTGGGGACGAAGAGGCCAACATGATGGACGAGGATTTCATCACTGCCCTTGAACACGGACTTCCGCCCACCGGCGGCCTGGGTATAGGAATCGACAGGCTCGTGATGCTGCTTACCGATTCGGCATCCATAAGGGATGTATTGCTCTTCCCTACAATGAAGCCAATTGAAAAATAGGGCGTTGAAATCAATTTTTATACGAGATTATAAGGCGGTTGGGATTTTACTATTTCAACCGCTGTTTAATTTGGAAACCATGCTACCCTGGTAATGTTCCCTGTTTTCCTCTTGAAAATCTTCCGCTCTTGCGGTCTAATATAATTAAAAAAGACAGGAACTTACTTATACTAACAGCCTAAGAAAAGAATCGACGGATGATTGCCATGGACAGAAAAAAAGCGCTTGAAATACTTGAACTGCCTGAGGACGCCACCATCGAGGATGTTGAAAAAAGAATACAGGTGCTTTTCAGGAAATTCAGGAATATCGAAAAGGATGAAAGAGGGTTCACCTTCAGGGATATCGATGATGCCTACAGGATGCTTAAGGGAATAGCTTTTTCGGATCCTGAAGAAGAAGCCAGGAAGCGTTATCGCAGGGAGCATCCGAACCCTTTGTTCAAGCTGCTTAGAATAGACGAAGAAAAAGCCCGGAACTTTATCTATTACTATAAGTGGTATGCGCTCGCCATCATTGCCGTAATCGCTATTGCCGTCTGCTTTATACTGTCGGTGGTGAACCGGGATGATCCGGACCTAAAGGTGCTGATAGCCGGCAGGATATATGTTGAAAACACCGAGCTGCTTGCCCAAAAAGCGGAAGAAGAAATAGAGACCGTCAAGGAAGCCCATGTACAGAACATATACCTGACCGGAGAGATCAATACCGAGGCTGATATCGCTTACCAGACGAAATTCACCGTTGAGCTTGCAGCCGGGAATAACGATATTTTTATTATAGATGAAGAGAAATATTTCATGCTGGCCAGGCAGGGAGCTTTCATACCTGTAAGGGAGTTCATCGGGGATCCGGATGCCTTCGGAATCGATGAAAAGCTCAACGAAGACCTTATCGTGGCCATGGACCCCGAGGACGGGATTACATACGAGCCAGAGCTATACGGGATAGATGTCACCGACAACAAGTACCTGCAGGACGCGGGAGCGGTAGCCGAACGGATGATAATGGCTTTTGGCGCAACGGGAGAGAACCGGGAGAACGCAGCCGCTTTTGCCGAAATGATGCTCAAGGTGAGGCCGTGAAGACGGTACATGGACCGGATTTGCTGGACTGTATCCGGATAAAGTAATAGAATATATGTTGAAATATAAAGCATTTATGGCCTGTGAGGCCGGATGGAGGTTATAGGATGTTTGAGTTGAGTACGGGGATCAATGATGACAGCAAATATGTCATTGCAGTGAAAGGTGAGGTTGACATTTATTCAGCGCCCAGCTTTAAGGAAAGCCTGTACCAGTCAATCTGCGACGTTAACCAGGACATCGTCCTTGACTGCAGCGGTCTGACATACATTGACAGCATGGGGCTTGGCATCCTTGTAGGCGTGCTTAAGCGCGTCAGGGAAAAAGGCTGCAACATGATCATCAGAAATCCGAGGAATACCGTGCGCAAACTGTTCAAAATAACCGGGCTCGATAAGGCATTTGTAATCGAGGAGGTCTGATCATGAAATCGGCAGATACAGTGTCTTTATGTATCCCTTTAAAGGCCGAGTATGTCAGCGTTGTCAGGCTTACGGCTTCAGGGGTTGCCAGCAGGGCGGGCTTTGACATTGACAGCATAGAGGACATTAAAGTGGCTCTCTCTGAAGTTTTGGGGAAAATAATAGAAAATCAGCCCTCCATCGACAGGATCAATATTGATTTTGTGTTACAGGGTGACGGTATCAGTGTAAACATCGATATACCGGAAAGCATTCCTGACCTTTTTAATAACGAGGAAGACAAGTTTGCCCTGGCGATTATAAAATCGCTGATGGACGACATGGAAATGATCAGGCAGGATCATATTGTCATCACTATGGTTAAAAAACTGGGAAAGGCAGTCTGAAATGGGCAAAAAGCCGGATGTTGAGAATGTAATCGATCAGTCTGAGAAAGAATTATTCGAACTATACAGCAGGACCAGGGACATAAGCGTGCGAAACCAGATTGTCTCGAAATACCTGTACCTGGCCGACATCATATCCAAGAAGTTTGTTAACCGCGGAGTAGAGTGCGACGACATATACCAGGTGGCATGTGTCGCCCTGATTAACGCTGTCGAGAGATTCAACGTCAATGAAGAGGTTAAGTTCGTCAGTTTTGCCACGCCTACAATAATCGGGGAAATCAAGAGGTATTTCAGGGACAAGGCTTCTGTCATACGTATTCCGAGGAGGATATACGAGGTTTACCAGAAAGTCAACCAGGCAAGGGAATACCTGATGCAGAACCTGAAAAGAGCGCCCAGGATAGATGAAATAGCCGACTACCTGAATATGAAGGAAGAAACTATCCTTGAAATCATTGAATCCTGGAACGTTTACAATATCCAGTCTTTCGACCAGACGGTCTATGACGAGGACAACCTTGAACTGCACGAAACGGTCGGCGAGGAAGACGATACCTTCGAGAAAATCAACAACCGTGATTTTCTTGAAAAAGCTATGGATAACTTCGATTCGACCGAAAAACTTTTCATAAAGCTTCGCTTTTTTGAGAACAAGACTCAGAAGGAAATAGCCAACTACTTTCATGTCTCGCAGATGTACATATCACGACTTGAAAAAAGAACTCTTGAAAAATTTAGAATGATACTGAAGAAATAAAACTGGGTATATACTCTATTAGAAAGCTTAACCGTGACACGAACTCACGAATGCTTTTACCCTAATGGAGGTCCGCAATGATTATGGAAATCGACTACAGCCAGACTGAAAAGCTCTACGGCGAAGATATAAATACCAGCGCTTATGAAGTATGCATGGAAGTTAAGAATATAGTAAACATGCTGAAGGAAAAGTATTCGCTTGATCACGAGCAATGTTTCGATATCAAGGTCATTCTGTGCGAATTGCTTCAGAATGCCATAAAACATGGCAATGATTTTGATTTAAATAAAAAAATACATCTTGATTTATGGATCAACAACGCCACCAGGGTACTGGGCATCACTGTCAGGGACCAGGGAAACGGATTTACTCCGCCCACAAGACAGGAGCTCTATTACCATCTTGACGGTGATCCGGTCAACATGGACGAGTCGGGAAGAGGTTTGTGCATAGTCAACGAGCTGTGTGACAAAATCGAGTTCAATGCTGCGGGAAACTGCGTGACAGTATTGAAAAAAATCTGATGAACCCCTGATATTTGTTGTATTTCCCGGCGTTGCCGGGTTTTTGCTTAATTATGGGGAAAAATGATGAAAATATATCCATGAACGGTATATATTATGATAAACGGGATCTTTGCCGGCTGAAGGTAAGGGAAGGACAAACTCTTACATTGTTCAACACCCCGGCTTGTGCTATACTATAACTGAAAGGATTATCAGTAAATGGTTATGCGGCATCAAAGGGCGGCAGGATCTTGAATCCGGATGGACAGGAGATGATGAGATATGATGAAATGCTCAATATGTAAAGAAAATGTAGCGGTTGTTTTCATAACCCGTGTCATAGATGGAAAAGCTGAACCGATGGGGCTTTGCATGTCATGCGCACAGAAGCAGGGTCTGGCTCCTCTGCAGCAGATGATTATGCAGACGGGAATGACCCAGGAGGACCTCGAGAACCTGAGCAACCAGATGTCCGAGATGTTTGGAAACATTAACATGGACGAATTCATTCAGTCCCTGCCAAATGAAAATGATAAGAACAGCATACCGGACGGCAATTCAATGCTCCGGTTCCTGAACAATACTTTTTCCAGGTTCGGACCCCAGGGGGACAATCACAAACATAATGACGACAGGACGACAGGAAAACAGGTCAGGAATACGGAACAGAAGTTCAGCAAACCCGGGAGGAAGAATCTCAATACTTTCGGGACAAATCTCAACGAGAAGGCTATGGCCGGGGAGATAGACCGCATTATAGGAAGGGACAGGGAGATCGAACGCGTAGTCCAGATACTTAACCGCAGGACGAAAAACAACCCGATACTGTTAGGCGAGCCCGGGGTCGGGAAAACTGCAATAGCCGAAGGGTTGGCCATGAGGATCGTAAACCATGAGGTTCCGGCAAAACTTTTGGATAAGGAGATATATCTCCTTGACCTTGCGGCTATAGTCGCGGGGACCCAGTTCAGGGGCCAGTTCGAAGCAAGGATGAAGGCCATTATAGAAGAGGCGAAAGCCCAGAAAAACGTTATCCTCGTTATCGACGAGGTCCATAACATAGTAGGCGCCGGTGAAGCCGAGGGCGGGGCCATGAATGCCGCCAATATCCTGAAGCCCGCGCTTGCCCGCGGCGATGTCCAGATCATAGGCGCCACGACCCTGGAGGATTACAGGAAGTATATCGAAAAGGATTCGGCCCTCGAAAGAAGGTTCCAGCCGGTAACGGTAAATGAGCCTACCATCGAGGAAAGCATAGAAATCCTCAAGGGAATTAAGGAATACTACGAAAACTTCCACCAGGTACGCTATTCCGACGAGGTCATAGAAGCCAGCGTTGTCCTTTCGGCAAGATATATCCATGACAGGTTCCTGCCCGACAAGGCCATCGATGTTATCGACGAGGCCGGTTCGAGGGTGAACCTTAAGAATACCGGGTCCCTTGAACTTGAGAAATGCAGGGCTCAGCTGAAAAAGATACAGGAACTCAAGGAGCAGGCGGCCAACATAGACGATTACCAGAAAGCAGCCACCTACAAGGTTGAGGAGTGCCAGCTTCTTGAGAAGATAAAAGTCCTTGAGCAGGAAGTCGGCACCCTCGACGTGACAGTGGATGACATAGCATACGTGATCGAAAGATGGACAGGAATTCCCGTTCAGCGCGTTTCGGAGACCGAGGCCACGAAGCTTCTCAAACTTGAGGAACGTCTCCATAAGAGAGTGGTGGGCCAGGAGAGAGGAGTTTCTGGCCTTGCGAGAGCCATCAGGAGGACCCGTTCCGACCTTACAAGGAAGAGAAGGCCTGCAAGCTTTATATTCGCAGGACCTACCGGCGTGGGCAAGACCGAGCTTGCCAAAGCCCTTGCCGAAGAGCTTTTCGGCAATGAAGACGCGCTGATAAGGCTCGACATGTCCGAATACATGGAGAAACACACTGTTTCGAAGCTGATCGGAGCGCCTCCGGGATATATCGGGTTCGACCAGGGCGGCCAGCTCACCGAGAAGGTAAGAAGAAAGCCCTATTCGGTCATCCTGCTTGACGAGATCGAAAAAGCCCATCCCGACGTGTTCAACATACTGCTCCAGATAATGGAGGATGGGCGCCTGACTGACAACAACGGCAGGACCGTGAATTTTGAAAACACCATACTCATAATGACTTCCAATGCCGGAACCAGCCTGAGGGCCAATGGCATCGGCTTTAACAGGGACAGTTATGATGCCCTTGAGAAGAAGGTCAACAACGCCATCAGGGAATTATTCAGGCCGGAGTTCCTGAACAGGGTCGACGAGATAATCGTATTCGAAGAGCTTACCAGGGAACAGATAGGCAAGATCCTTGGCATCATGCTCGAAAAGGTAATAAAAGACGTGAAGGAGAAAGGCATAACAGTTACCTTCGACGACAAGGCAAAAGAATTCCTTATCGAGAAAGGCTTCGATTCGAAGTACGGCGCAAGGCCGCTCAGGAAGACTATACAGAGGCACGTGGAGGATGAACTGTCCGAGCTGTTCCTGTCAGGCAAGATCAGGAAAGGCAGCGCAGTCCATGTTTCCGCCGAGAACGGCAGGATATCCATGATAGTCGTGGATCTCCCGGTCCTCAACTCCGCCCTGAAGAGATAAATGTGTAATTGCGGACGGAGACATGCAGACACCCCGCTCATAATATAAAAAAGAATAAAAACCCCGCAGTGATGAAA
>DUSJ01000258.1 GCA_012842645.1 Clostridiaceae bacterium
AATTGCAGTATTAAATGCTGCCCTAAATTAGGGTTCTTCGCTACACTCATAATGACAACAAAACAAGATCGACATAAACAAAAAACCCTGAAAACAAAGAGTTTTCAGGGCTTTTCATGGTGATCCACCGGAGACTCGAACTCCGGACACCTTGATTAAAAGTCAAGTGCTCTACCGCCTGAGCTAGTGGATCATATTTGGCTGGGATGGCAGGATTCGAACCTACGCATACCAGAGTCAAAGTCTGGTGCCTTACCGCTTGGAGACATCCCACCATTAAAAAGCGCAACAACAATTATAAAGGAGGGCTTTGCTCTTTGTCAAGCAACCTCGCAAACTTATGTGAAAAATCTTTTCACATTAATCATTTGCGAAAATCACAAAGATTATCAAAGACCTGTCTTTACAGATATGAAAGTCAGTTTTCGAAGTTGGAAACCGGGATAACTCTCAGTTTCCAACTTCTATTCAGCTGACCTCAAATGGGGTGAATAATGGGGATCGAACCCATGACCTCCAGGGCCACAACCTGGCGCTCTGACCAGCTGAGCTATATCCACCGCGCTCCAATAAAGACAATGATTATTGTATGGATATTAGCCGAATTTGTCAAGTATAAAATTTGTCATTTATGCATCCTGAGCTTTTATTCTTCTATCCTCAGGAGCGGAACCCCTTCATTTACCAGCGTAATAGGATTTATATACACCGAATTCACCGATGCGGAGAAGTGCAGGTGGGGTCCCGTGGAAAATCCTGTGGAACCGACCTTCCCTATCACCTGTCCCTTTTCCACCATGTCGCCGGTCTTCACGTTCAGTTCGCTCATATGATAATACCACGTCTTAAGCCCGAAACCATGCTCAATGATAACGGTGTTGCCTGTCTGTATCAGGTATTCGGCTATCAGTACCCTGCCCCTGTTTGACGCCATTACCGGGACACCTTCGTCATGCCCTATATCAAGGCCATTGTGGCGGTATGAGGTTGGAGAACCGTTTACATAGCGTGTCTTGCCAAAATCATACTCCCTTACCCGCCCGCCTTCCACAGGCATGATAAAATCACCTCTCCAGTAGGGTACGTCATCACATACGGGTCTTAACGGATCGATCTTTTCGGCCCTTTCCTGGGCGCTCTTTTCGTTCCGGGTCTCTGCTTCTATCTTAGGGTCAATTGTAAGGTTCTGTACCGCGAATTCCTTTTCATTGACCTGGACAGCGAATGAATGGGTTTCTTCACCGATAGTCAGTTTTATGCTGTACACCCTGTCAGCCTTGTTATAATAGCTCACTGGCTGCAGAATGACTTTCTTGTTGTCATAATCGAAAATATTCGGTTTAAAATCCAGGTCTGTCTCAACCTTGATCTCATCCTCGGGATCCACATATTTTACGGTTATAACCAAGAGTTCGCCCGGGAGGGTTTCAGTGGCAGAGATCACCGGCAAAGGCGGAAAGTCGGCTTTTATGTTAAAAATGTACTTAGCCGTGCCGGAATACTCCTTCGAATCGTATACCGCCTCGCACACGGCCCTGTACTCGCCGTTGGCCGGTATATCCTCCTGGATGATAATACTCGTTTTCCCGCTGAAAACCAGTTCTTCGCCTTTATAAAGGCTGATAATATAGGAACTGGGCTCCTGGTCGAATTCCACCTGCAGCGTTGAACCCTTGCCCATGCCGACAGTCCGGATGTCTCCCGGCTGAGAGACCATGGATACGTCCTCAGTCCCCTTGATCCTGTATTCCAGTTCGTCAAGGTTAACAGTGATCATGGGTATATTTTTAGCTACAGGAGACGGCTCCGGTTTTTTTGAGGGAGTTGCAGCCGTTGCCTTGCCTTTTGCCGTCGGTGTCGCAGAAGCGGGGTTTTTCCCTGGATCGCCTGACCTTTTACTTACCAGGTATACTAAAAAAGCCAAAACCGTGACCAAAGCGATTATAATCACGATTCTGACTGCTGAAAACCCTTTCCTGCCCTGTCCGGCTGAACCCTGGAAGCTTGATCTCATCTCAGACGACCTCCGCTATAAAATATGATAAACATGCTGTTCTTATTTTATCATTTCAGACTGTTGATGGGAAATTTCCCTCCTGTAGGCCATGGGAGAAATCCCGGTACTTTTCTTGAAAACCTTGCTGAAGTACTCATGGTCGCTGTATCCGAGGGCTTCGGCCACTTCGTAGCCTTTCATGGATGTTGTAAGAAGCAAATGTTTCGCCCTTTCGATCTTCACCATAGAGATGTATTCGGACAGCGGAATTCCGGCCATGTCCCTGAAAAGTTCGCTCAGGTATGCCTTGCTTATAAAGAGGGTCTCTGCCACTTTCCTTACGGATATGTCATCCCCTATATGGTAAAGCACATACAGGCAGGCTCTTTTAACCGGATTGTCACTGTCTTTCCACACAATGAACTTTTTCAGGAATTTCAACAGACCCACATAACAGGCGCTGAACCTTTCCTTTATATCCTCCCAGCTTGGGCTGCCATCCTTTTCAGACTGCCTGAAATCATTTATATCCTTGTAGAGACTTAACCATCCATGTTCGGCTGTCACTGCCGAAAATATCTCTTCTGTCGCGTTTTCCAGTATTACCAGTGCCTTTCCGGGATCGTGATCAAGCGCTTCGCCCACAGCTTTCAGAAGCTCGTCCACAGCATTCAGAGCGCTGTCCTGACCCTTAATTAGGAGTTCAGATACCTTATCCACGTAATGGGCAGGATAAAACGCTTCCCCGGCCATATCCTCCAGGTGCTGTATCTTTTCAATCTCCTGGCGCTTGTTATCAAGATATTTTTTGACTCTCCCGAGCAGATCCCCGATTATTTCGCTGTCAACGGGCTTGCCCAGGTAATCGAAAGCGCCATACAGAAGTCCTTCCCTGGCATAGCCATATTCCGTGTAATCACTAAGCAAAACGACGCAGGGAGCCAGCCGCTCCCCCGAAATGGTCTTCATCAGCTCGATACCGTCCATCACAGGCATACGGATATCGGTGATGACCAGGTCATAGGATTTTTCTCTCAGCTTCCTGAGCGCATCGAGCCCATTTTCGGCTTCACCTTCGATAACGAATCCTGATTGCTCTCCCCAGACTCTCATTCTTTTGAGTTCAAGCCTGAGGACCTCAAGATCATCCACGATCAATACCCTGTACAATCGTTTACCTCTCTTTTCCTTATGCTGTTTTAAGCCATACCTTGAATGTCGTTTCACCGGGTTTGGATTCAACCTCGATACTGCCGTCTATTTCCTCTACGATACGCTTAACAATATCGAGTCCCAGGCCGGTCCCTTCTCCCAGCTTCTTTGTTGTGAAAAACGGTTCGAAAATCCTGTGCATGATATGCTCGGGGATGCCGGGACCATTGTCGGTTATGGCGACCAATACCTTGTCCTGGCTTTTTGAAACGCTGATTATGAGTCTGCCCTTGTAGTCCATTGCCTGCAAGGCATTATTGATTATATTTACCCATATCTGATGGAGTTTATCGGGATAACATAATACAGGAGGCACATCCTCGTAGTTTCTGACTATCTCGACGCCGTATTTCATCTGGTTATAGTAAAGTGTCAGCACCATCTCGATGTCTTTAATCACGTCGTGGGCGACTTTTTCCCCGCTTGTATCCCTGTGGGCATATAGTTTGAGCGCTGATATGACCTTTGAAGCCTTTTCAGCGGAAACTTTAATCATATGTGCCGATTTACGCATGGTGATGATTAGGTAAGCTATCTTGACAGCTTCCGTGTTCCCGGGGTTTTTCATTAGTTCCACAAACTCGTTTTCATCCGCTTCATATCCCATATCCACAAGTTTTTCGATGATTTCGTCCGACACTTTCATATTATTTTTTTCAATGATGCCGTAGTACATCTTTCTCACGTTCCGCTTGGCTGCAACATCCTTTTCTTTCTCCCAGTCGGTGACGCAGGCTTCCACCAGCCGGACGCAGGTTTCGAATACCTCTTTCGACGCCCGGCAGCAGAACCCGAGAAACATGTTGAGCTGTTTCTGGAGAATCCCCTCCATGGTGCCGCTTGCCGAATTGATAATTCCGAGAGGAGTATTGAGTTCATGGGCTATGCCGGCAACGAGCTGTCCCAGTACCGCCATTTTTTCATTGTTTATCAGTTGGGCCTGGGCAGACTTAAGATCCTCGATCACCGCTTCCAGCTCACAGTTAGCATTCTCAAGGTCCTGGGTGCGTTCCGCCACCATTTCTTCAAGCTCTTCGTTGAGTTTCCTGATCTTCTCCTCGGCGAGCTTCCGTGCCGTGATGTCCTGAATCACAATAATAGAGTAGTCAGGCTTTTCACCGGGCTTCCATAACGGGGAGGCCGTGAAGTCAGCCCATACGATATTTCCGTCCTTATGTACGTATCTTTTTTCTATGGTAAATTCCCTTTCCCTCCCGTTTAATAGGTCTTCCATGTGTTTTTGCTGGAAAGGCAGATCCTCTTCATGGGTTATATTCCTGAAAGACAGGCCCATGATCTCTTCCTGAGAATAACCGACAATATCGCAGTATTTTTGATTTACGATTATATAGTCTCCGCTGACAGCGTCCACCATGGCAACGCCAACGCCGGCCTGATTGAATATGGCCTTGAACTGGGCTTCGCTCTCCCGGACTTTTCTGTTCGCTTTTTCTATCTCGTCGAGCATGAATTCCAGGTCCATGCCCATGCTCCTGATCTCGGGAAAAGCCTTTTCAAAACTTGTTTCTTCAATTTTCTCCCTCGCAGGCTCCAAAGCGGACTTGGCAGCCTCGATCATGCTTTTGCGTATGGATTCGAGAGGTTTGACCAGCTTTATGTAGCTTGACACATTTACTATGGCCGAAACGACCAGGAGGATGCCGCCAACGGACAGTATGTCGATTGCCAGCATAGTGTAGAACTTATTCCTGGTTGGCGCGTTATCGAACCATACCGTTGCGTAGGCGATCATTTGGGTCGAATCATCCATCCTGTAAATAGGAATTATCTTTTTATCCAGGTACGGTCCGGTGGGTTCCCGGGTCTCGTTGTACGTGGCATTGTGATTTGAAGATATCCAGACGAGGGTTTTATCCCGGGTATCAACCTTTACCGACTTCAGGTTTTCGTTGCCAAGTTCGGCATTGATAATCTTGGTCAGTGTTTCGATATCATAATTCCATACAGCCGGTTCTAAAGAGGTCTTTATCCTCTGTTCAAGCCTGTTTTTATAGGCCATAAGTTCTCTTTTGCTTTGGACAAGGCTATTGTACGCGCCTATGATACAGCTCGGGATATAAACAAGAAGCCCGACCAGAAACACCACGCCGGACAGTTTCCCTGCAAGCCCGTATTTTTTCAGTATGCCAATCCTTGCTGCTTTTTCCGATGTCATCAATAATCACACGCCTTTTTTGAAAGATCCTCGGGAAGATATCTTGAAAAAATCGCGTAAAGAGTTCCGTCTTCGTTCATTTCGGCTATTGCCTCTTCAAAAATCCTGACATATTCTTCAGAAAAGCACTTCTTGCTTAACATGAGACCCCTGACCAGAGGTTCGCCGGTAGTATCAAAGTCGTATATCTTCACATCTTCTATGCCCTTTTCCTTCAGATAGTACAAATAGCTTGAAGGATTGTTGAAAGTCACCTGTATCCAGTCATCCCGAAGCAGGCTGAACAGTTCGTCTATGTCCTTCGTCTCAACGATCATCCTCTTTCCCCTGAGCTTTTCGATAAGGTTCATGTAGTATTCGCCGTAATAGTAGCCCCTGACTATCCCAACCTTTACGTCTTTGCTTTCAAGCAGTTCTGCCTCGCTCGTTATGTCGGCGTTTCCCCGGACAATGGTCATGTTCCTCTCGGCGAAATAGGGTACGAACCAGGCGTATTTTTCCCTTTCGGGGGTCCTGATGGATGAAACGCTAACCTGAAGAGTCCCTTCCTCTATCATTGAAACAATCCTTGCCCGGGGCAGAACCCTGAGTTCGTACTTAAGGTCTACCCTTTTGAAAAGCTCCGTCACAATATCTTTGCTGATGCCGCTGTCCTGTTCCTCGTTATACAGGTAGCCGCTGTTGTAAAGCCCGACAATTACTGTGTCATGGGGATCAAAAGGGCATACCTGGTCATTGTTGTTGTCCGCGGCAAACGGATCCCCGACAGTTTCGCTGCTGCCATGGAATTGCCGGTCCAGTATATGGAATGCGAACAAACCGGCAATAAGCAGGACCAATATACAGAGGGCAATAATAACAGCTAATCCTGTTCTGGTCATTTATCAGAGTCCTTTCCCGTGCTCAGCGGCAGTGAAAAGCTCACAGTGGTTCCAACGCCTTCTTCACTGCTGATGCCCACGTCTCCGCCATGCTTGTCTATTATCTTTTTGACGGTAGCAAGGCCAATACCGTAGCCTTCAAACTCGCTTTGCGTATGCATCCTCTGGAAGATACCGAACAGCTTGGAGGCGTATTTCATGTTAAAACCTACACCGTTGTCTGTCACGGAAAAGCGGATCATATTGCCGTCTGTGGAATGTTTAACGCTGATCCGCGCCTGTTCCCTGTTACGGGTAAACTTGACGGCATTGGACAGGATATTGCTGACAACCTGCTTGAGCAGGACGACGTCGCCGGTTACCCCGGGAAGCCTGCCCTCGATCTCGAACACAATGCTCCTGTTCTTAATGGGTTTTACAATCTCTTCAAAAGTAGTTCTGAAAAGGACGTCCATATCGACGGCCGCAAACTCCGGCTGGGCTTTCGCAGTCATGGAATACAGCAGGAGATTGTCGATAAGGTCGAACATATTTCCGCATATATCCCTGATGTTCAGTATCATGTTCCTGACTTCTTCGCTGAGTTCACTGCCGTGATCTTCAAGGATGTATTTTGAATAGTAGTCGATCGATCTCAACGGAGATTTCAGGTCATGGGACACTGTGTAAGCAAACGCTTCCAGTTCCTTTATGGCGTCGCTCAGCTGGGCGGTCCTCTCCCGGACCTTTCTTTCCAGCTCTTCGTTCATTTTTATGATTTGTCTTGTTTTTTCATCAAGTTCCTTTTTGGTATTATACTTGTCGATTGCCTGGCGGACTGTGAGTACCAGATCTTCCCTCGACCAGGGTTTCTGTATGTACCTGAACAAACCGGCATTGTTGATTGCATACTGTATGCCGTCGATGTCGGTATAACCTGTCAGCATTATTTTCAGGGCATCGGGAACCAGCTTGTTCAAATCAGCAAGCAATACGTCTCCCGGGATTCCGGGCATCCTCTGGTCGGAGATTATCACGATGAAATTATCTCCCTGATTTACAGACTCCTCAACAATTTGAAATGCTTCTTCAGCGTTACGGGCAGTTTCAATGACGATGTTTTCAGGGAGACTGCTCATTAATTCCATTTTAAGCGCGTCAACGATCATTTCCTCGTCATCCACGCACAGAATTTTGTCTCTGCCCATAAAAACCACCTTTGTCTTAAATATTTTTATTTATATTTACCCCTATTTGAATAACACTCCCAAAAAATTGAAGAAAATTTGCATGATGAAAATAAACAGAAGGACGGTTCTCCTGTCCAGGTCAGACAAAAGAACCATCCCTCTGTCTAAATCGTTTGATCAGTATGCGCGGCCCCAGTAAACCATATGCTTTGCTTCTTTGCCGCAGCAAACGCACTTGTCGCTGATCTTTTCCTGTTCGAACGGAATGCAGCGGGCTGTCGCGGCCATCCTTTCCTTGACGGCCTTTTCACACTCCGTGTCGCCGCACCACATTGCCTTTATAAA